>NZ_CP048662.1 GCF_015218165.1 Acinetobacter piscicola
GATCAGGCGAGGCTTTAGGAGAAGCTGCAACTTCTCCAAAAAGCTTGAAAATCATTACAAAGCCTTTGATTTAGCGTTCTTTTATATCAATAATGGATTCGTTTAATGCCAGCATACTTTTTGAAACACCACCGGAAATTGTACTTGTTACTTTAAAAAGTGAGGGCGATTTTATAAAACTTCAACAAGCTAAAAGTATATTAAATGCTCCAGTAAGATTAATGGTACTTTCAGCTCCATTTCTAGAACATTAAAAAATGTCTATACAAAAATTAACATAAAATCTCTTATATGAAATTTAGAACTTATCCCTTAAAAAGATCATTAAAAAGCTCTTTATCTTTCTGTCTATTTTCTTCTGTCTTACTTTCCACACTTAAAAACTGCTCAAAATCAGCCCATTGATGTTTAAAAGATTCATCATTCTTAAATTTATTCAAAACCCAAGCGCCAAGCAAAATTTTCCGTCTAGTTTCATTTTTCCGTTCTTGGGCTTTTGCTTCGCTTAAAAGTTTTTGCTGTTTGAGTTTAAGCTCATTCTGTTTCTGTTTTGCCTGTTCTAAGATCTGCTCTTGTTCTTTTTTTAAATACTCAATTTGCTCTTGCAGGGATAATTTTTTCTGCTGTGCTTTGGTGAGTTTCTTTAAAACTGCATCTTTCTTTTCTTGAATATCTGACATAGTATTAAACCGTGATGATCAATAATCAAACATCATCATAGAGTCAAAAAACAAAGCGAGCAATATCAAACGTAGCGAAGCGAAGTTTTCCCGGAGTGAAACGAAGGGCGCACTTACCCACTTTTCATCTTCGATAGAAAAATGGACGTTGCGACAGGGGAAACCCCTGTACCCCATGACCTCGCTTTAGCATGGTCAGCAACTTTTTCAAAGTTGCAAAAAGCAAAACCACGATATGTAAAAAATTAGGTTTTTAAAATGGCAATTTTTCATTTAAACGAAAGCAACATTTCAAGAAGTGACGGACGCTCAGCCGTTGCTTGTGCAGCTTATCGTGCCTGTGAAAAATTAGAAGATCAGACTTTTGGAAAGACGCAAGACTACACCCGAAAAAATGGACTTGAATACAAATGTATTTATGCCCCTGAGCATACGAATGAAAAATTATTAGACCGCCAAACACTTTGGAATACAGTAGAAAAAAAAGAGTTCAATGCAAATGGCTCGATGAAAGCCAACGCTCGATTAGCAAAAGAATATACCTGTGCTTTACCGCATGAATTAACAGACCGAGATCGAATTAAAATCGTTGATGATTTTTGCCGTGACTTTGTAAAAAAACACAATGTCATAGTCGATGCCTGTATCCATGCACCGCATGAATATGATGATGAAACCGATAATAAAAATTATCACGTCCATATCATGTTCACTACTAGACTGGTCAATGAAAAAGGCGACCTCGGCAAGAAGCAAAGAACGTTCAACGACAATGGTCCTGAAATTCTCAAAGACAGCCGAGCGACTTTTGCCAATGTCGTAAACACAGTATTAGAAAATGCCGGACTAGACGAACGCATCGACCACCGCAGTTATAAAGACCAAGGCTTAGACTTTTTGGAAGCAACAACACACGAAGGGCATGAAATTACGGCACTCCGCAGACAAGGCATAGACACGGAAATCAGCCTAAAAAATGATGAAATCAAAGCCAAAAATTTAGAAGCCGCACGAGAATACCAACAGGTAATCAAAGGTCTTGATCAAGAAATCATTATCCCCAGTCGGTTAAAAGATCAAATTACCGAACTGGAGAATGAACTCCAACTCACGATAGCAGAAGAACAAGAACTTTTAGCAGAATTAGACAATCTCAATCGAGAAGAAGAACGTCTACAAGAACAACAAGTTCAAGAGATCGACAGCGCATATGATGACTTCATCCAGTACCAGGATATGTATGCTGAATTTGCCAAGCAATTTTATAGTATTCAAAGGAGTGCAGCTGAAGATCAAAAGCAAATTGAATTAAATCTCGTTAGAACAGAACGATGGTTAAAAGAAAACATATTGAACTTCAAACGTATGGATGACGGTAGATTTGTTGATGGCAGACATTACACAGATATTAATGTAAAAAAACCCGATTTCTATGCGACTAAAAAATCCGTAGAACAAGACAAATTAAGAGTTTGGGAGGAATACACAAGTACAGTCAGCCAGCTTGGTAAAGAATACAATATTGAAAATGTCGTTAACCGCTTAAATCAGTGTTCAAAGATATTAGAAAATAATGGAATTGAACTACCAATATCAAAACCTACTTTGTGGCAAAAATTAAAAGGGGAGTACATACACTCTTTCGATACTTTGAATGATTTTACTGAAGACATGAAACCAATTTTCAAACAAAAACGGGAACATGACCTTGCTGTTGAAAGAGAAAAAGTGGAGCAATTACGCAAAGAAGAAGTAGCTCATCAAGAAAGACGAGATCAAGCAATTACTGAACATATTCGCAAAGAAAAAGAGCAAAAAGAACAACGCTATGAACAAGAAAGACGAGAAAGGGAACATTTAGCATTTTTAAGACGTCAAGAATTAGAAAAACAGCAAAAAAATGAGCCTAAAAAACTAAATCATGACAATGATAATGACTACACACCTTGGTAACCTCTATTTAAACGCAAAAAAATGGGGTTTTTAGCGACTTTGACTAAAAATATATGGTAACTATAGTTGATTGAAATAAAATCGCTTAGAACGCAAATGAGCGCATTTAGCGAGTGTCTACGAGCGTCACATTGAAAGTTCGCTTATTCCCCCCTCTGAAAACTGCTTTTGCCTTTTTTTAAAGTCTGGAGAAGTTTATTAGCGAGTGTCTACGAGCGAAGTACTGAAGCTTTTGCTTTTCAAAAAGCATGAGCAAAGCGAATGCATTATCAATGCTTTTGCTTTTTGAATCCTAGACTTTATAGGAAAAAAACTGCCCCGACGAAGCGAGTAAAACGAGCTTCAATAGAGTACGAGCTTTAGCGAGTACCAAGGGCAGTTTTAATAGCCCAAATTTGAATAAAATTCCCTTTTTAGCTTTTAAAAAGCTTTTAAAAGCTTTTAGACCCCCTTCTAGCCCATATACAGCAAGGCTTTCACACTTTAAAAAACTACAAATGGCATGATTAAAACTACAAATGGCATGATTTTGATAGATTAAAAACTACAAATGGCATGATTAAAAACTACAAATGGCATGAACTAAACTACTAAATGCATATTGTAGTTTTATGTAAAAAACTACAAAAATCATGTGCAAAAATAACTCAGCATGTTATAAAAAACTACAGTTTGCGGAATGTAGTGTTATGGAGCTAAAAAAGACTTATCCTGTATCTTGGGTAGTTATGCAAAATACGATTCAAGAATGTTTTAAGAGTATGAGCATTGATGAAAAACGCTTATTAATTATTGCTAGTCCTATTGCTCGGACAATTGATGCAACTGAAAAGGATGCAATAACAATAACATCGGAAGAATTTGCAAAAGAATGCGGTATAAAAACAAATTCTGCATACTCACAAATGGAAGAAGCTAGCAAAAGTCTTTTAAGACGTTATTTTTCTTATGGTAATGCTAAGAAAAAAATATATTGTAACTGGGTCATTCGGGCTATCTATGAAAACGGAGCAATATCCATTTGCTTTCCCGAAGAAGTTCTTTTGATGTTGAAAGAGTTTGATAAATTAAATCCTTATACTAAATATAAAAAAGATATAGTACTCAGTCTAAAAAAGGATTATTCCTTTGATCTCTATCACTTAGCCAAAAAACATCAAGCCATGGGACAGTTTGAAATGTCCTTAGAACATATAAAGAATGAACTTGGCTTGCCAAAATCATACGATAAACTTTGCAACTTAAAAGACCGAGTATTAAAGCCATCATTAGATGAAATCACCACGAATACCGATATTGATTTGAGCTATGAGAACATCAAAAAAGGGCGTTCCGTAGTTGGCTTTAAATTTACAGTGAAAGAAAAACCTAAGCCAAAACAAATAGCACCAGTAAGAGATCAAAAAACAATAGATATGTTCTGCAATCTATCTGATGCTCAAATCAATAAGTACAGCTCTATCTTGTCCAAACTGTCTGAGTTATCAGACCTCAGTAATTTTCCTGATTACCCGACTTTTGCCCTTTGGATTGGTGGCATTTTACGAGATCCAAAAAGCGTAAGAGAAGAAACAGCCAAACGAATTTTTAAAGTTTTGCATCAAAAGACTGATTTCAAATCTCAGTAGATTGTTCAGTTTATTTAATCAAGATTGTGGAACAACGGTTAAATACTAGGCGTGAAACGTGAATAATCCATAAAAAAGCCTAGTTTGACTAAACTAGGCTTTTTTATGGATTACAACTTATTGAAATAAAAAGATTAATGCAGTCGATTTCGCATAACATGTATTATGTTAATTTTAGAAAATCTTCACTACTATTATTTTAAAATAAGCCTTATATCCAAGCATAAAACAAGGTTGTCTAGACTTCTTTTAACAGTAAAGTTATCATAAAACTGAATTTTATTTTTTAGGTAAGTTTATGCATTCTATCCGCATTCGTTAAGACACAACTATTTGCATAGTGACACTATTTTATAATGGTGGGCTTTTGTTGTGTCTTTAAGAATATATGCGGATATATAAAGTAAAAGTATGCTTAATTTATAAGTATGCTTTTAGTGCATAGTTTCCAGTTATAACTTAATTGACTAGCTATTTGTCCACCCTGTGGATGAATAGCTTTTTTTTTGGGAGGACACTGTGATGCTAGCTTTTGTTTTCACCTAAATCCTGTTTGCTGCATAAAAAATTTCAAGAGCTAAACAGGAGTAAATAAAAATGAGTTTAATTATTAAAGCGAGAAACATACGCTTGGATTATGCTGGGCGTGATGTTTTGGATATTGATGAATTGGAAATTCACTCTTATGACCGTATTGGTCTTGTGGGTGATAACGGAGCAGGAAAGAGTAGTTTACTCAAAGTACTTAATGGCGAAATTGTTTTAGCCGAAGCGACATTACAGCGTTTTGGTGATTTTGCACATATCAGCCAACTGGGCGGAATCGAAATAGAAACGGTCGAAGACCGGGCAATGTTATCTCGCCTTGGTGTTTCCAATGTACAAAACGACACAATGAGTGGCGGAGAGGAAACTCGTGCAAAAATTGCTGCCGCATTTTCCCAACAAGTACATGGCATTCTAGCGGATGAACCAACCAGCCACCTTGATCTCAATGGAATAGATCTACTTATTGGTCAACTTAAAGCATTTGATGGAGCATTACTTGTTATCAGTCATGACCGATATTTTCTTGATATGGTTGTAGACAAGATATGGGAGTTAAAAGACGGTAAAATTACGGAATATTGGGGTGGTTACTCGGATTACTTGCGTCAAAAAGAAGAAGAGCGACAACACCAAGCCGTAGAATATGAGCTGATGATGAAGGAACGGGAGCGATTAGAATCTGCTGTGCAAGAAAAACGCCAGCAAGCTAATCGATTAGACAATAAGAAAAAAGGAGAAAAATCCAAAAACTCTACCGAAAGTGCTGGACGACTTGGGCATGCAAAAATGACTGGCACCAAGCAAAGAAAACTGTATCAGGCAGCTAAGAGTATGGAAAAGCGTTTGGCTGCATTAGAAGATATTCAAGCACCAGAGCATTTGCGTTCTATTCGTTTTCGTCAAAGTTCAGCCCTAGAACTGCACAATAAGTTCCCGATTACGGCAGATGGTCTGAGCTTAAAATTTGGTAGCCGTACTATCTTTGATGACGCTAACTTTATAATACCGCTTGGCGCTAAAGTCGCTATAACTGGATCGAATGGAACAGGGAAAACGTCCTTGTTAAAAATGATATCAGAACGTGCTGATGGATTAACCATATCTCCAAAAGCTGAAATTGGCTACTTTACACAAACAGGATATAAATTTAACACGCATAAATCTGTGCTCTCCTTTATGCAGGAAGAGTGCGAGTACACAGTTGCGGAAATTCGTGCAGTATTGGCTTCAATGGGGATCGGAGCGAATGATATTCAAAAAAACTTATCCGACTTATCGGGAGGTGAAATCATCAAACTGCTTTTATCCAAAATGCTTTTAGGAAAATATAATATTTTGCTTATGGATGAACCAGGAAACTATCTTGACCTAAAAAGTATTGCCGCATTAGAAACAATGATGAAGTCCTATGCAGGAACTATTATCTTCGTATCTCATGACAAGCAATTGGTCGATAATATTGCTGACATTATCTACGAGATCAAAGACCACAAAATCATCAAGACTTTTGAGAGAGATTGTTAATGATAGCCAATCTAATCCGAACATTAATTATTGAACTCTTTAAAGGAAATTAAAAATGACAATTCAAGATATTCAATCACTTGCTGAAGCACACGGCTTGTTGCTTACGGACAAAATGAATTTCAATGAAATGGGCATTGATTTTAAGGTCGTTTTTGCTCTTGATACAAAGGGGCAACAATGGTTGCTGCGTATTCCTCGTCGTGATGGCATGAGGGAACAAATCAAGAAAGAAAAACGCATTTTAGAATTGGTAAAAAAACATCTTTCTGTAGAGGTTCCTGATTGGAGAATTTCATCTACAGAATTAGTGGCTTATCCCATACTTAAAGATAATCCTGTTTTAAATTTGGATGCTGAAACCTATGAAATAATTTGGAATATGGACAAAGATAGCCCGAAATACATAACATCTTTGGCAAAAACCTTATTTGAAATCCATAGTATTCCTGAAAAAGAAGTTCGGGAAAATGATTTGAAAATTATGAAACCTTCAGATTTAAGACCTGAAATAGCAAACAATTTGCAGTTAGTAAAATCTGAAATTGGTATAAGTGAGCAATTGGAAACCCGCTACAGAAAATGGTTGGATAATGATGTTCTATGGGCAGATTTCACCCAATTTATACATGGCGATTTATATGCTGGGCATGTACTAGCTTCAAAGGATGGAGCTGTTTCAGGCGTTATTGATTGGTCAACAGCCCATATAGATGACCCAGCGATTGATTTTGCTGGGCATGTAACTTTGTTTGGAGAAGAAAGCCTCAAAACTCTAATCATCGAGTATGAAAAACTAGGGGGTAAAGTTTGGAATAAACTATATGAACAGACTTTAGAAAGAGCAGCGGCCTCTCCTTTGATGTATGGTTTATTTGCCTTAGAAACTCAAAATGAAAGCCTTATCGTTGGAGCAAAAGCTCAGTTGGGAGTTATATAATTTAAAAATATGATTGCTGAGAACTGCCTTGTTTTGAAACTTGGTTGGCTTTAATTAGTTTTTAGTATTCTTTATAGAAAATGCCTCGATCAAGGGGCATTTCTAACAATCATTTAACATAAAATTTCTTATGCGAAATTACATACCAACTTTAACCACATTGTGGACAGGTTGGATTTTAGAGATAAGAAAAACTTCTAGGGCATTTGCTAAATAAGCCGTATCACGCTCAAAGCCTATTGTAATGATGGATCCAGCATCTTTCAGTCTTGGATCTATCGCAATATATTCAGTTTTATCTTCATTCCATCGGCAATATTTCATTACCCTGGCGCTTAAGCCATTACCACGATAACGGCCAGCACCTCTAGAAGTCCCAACACCGATATAAGTCACTAAATCCCCTTTGACAAACGCATATACACCTTGTTTATCGTAATTAGGAATTTTTCCAAAATTAAAATGTACTGGTGACCATTCAGGAGGCTTTCCTAATAGGTCTACATTCCAGTGATGTTCGAAGAATAATTCTGTATTACGTATTAACTTATTAAGTGTTGGATCTTCCACTACTTATCCCTCAAAATTTATAAATTAAAAAGCTTTCGGTCACGCTCATCTGTTAAATACTTATCCATCTGAGCAATTAATTTAGCTCTGGCTTGTTCATCATCTTCAGTGATCTTTAGCATACAGGATCCAATTAAAATTTTGCGTCTGGTATCATCCTTTCGAGCTTGTTCTTTCTCTTTAGCACGTTCTCTTGCCAGTGCTGCCTGTCTTTGAGCCTTTAACTGCTTTAGCTTTTCTTCCTGTGCTTTGATTTTGCTGTCTAGTGTTTCAGTAACGCTCATTAATCCAATACCATCATCCTGGGAAACCATCCCTAACATAAGCGCACTTGAATATGCATTCAAGGTGCTATATGTATAGTAATGTTTTCCTCGAAGAGCGCACTTATGCAAACTTCGTTTGCAAGTACGATTGGGGTCTCCCCAATACCCCGACAACCGTATCCACGGTTGTACTTCACTACGTGAAAATTTAAAAGCGAAAATAGGCATGGCGATTTACCACTTTTCAGTCAAAACCGTAGCACGATCAGCAGGGCGTTCCGCTACTGCTGCGATTGCCTATCGGGCAGGTGAAAAGATCTATTGTGAACGTGAGGGCCGAGAACATGATTACAGCCGAAAAACAGGTGTGGAATATAAAGAAATTTATTTACCCGAAGGCGCACCAGAACATTTAAAAAACCGGGAAAGACTCTGGAACGAAGTTGAACAACGGGAAACCCGAAAAAACTCGACAGTTGCCCGAGAATTTGAAATCGCTTTTCCAAGTGAATTAAATCAGGAACAACGCCTGGCCATGCTCGAAGAGCTATGCGCCAGTATCGTGGACAGACACCAGGTAGCCGTCGATGCCTGTATTCATGCACCGCATACTGGATCTGGTAGTGATGAACGCAATTATCACGCGCATATCCTGATGAGCACACGCAAACTTACTCAGGAAGGCTTCACCGAGAAAACCCGGGAACTGGATCAGAAACACAGTGGAGAAATCGAACACTGGCGCGAACACTTTGCCGATATCTGCAATATGCACCTGGATCTGGCTGGATACACTGCCCGAGTCGACCACCGCAGCTACAAAGACCAGGAGAATGGTTTAGAAGCCACGCTGCACGAAGGGCCGAAAGTCACCGAACTGCGCCGAAAAGGGATTGAGACCGAAATCAGCCGAAGCAATGACGAAATCAAACAGAGAAATCAGGCTCAGCTGCAATACAGCAAAAATATGGATCTGCTGATTGCTGAAAATGAGATCAAACTCAGCACACTGAAAACAGAACAGCAGATCCAAATCAAAAATAGCGCTAAAACGCCACCAATTGACGAAAAAGCCCTGTTTGAGGAAAAACAGAGGGAAACCCTTGGCAAAGTGCTAAAACGCGAAATCAGCGCAAAAGACGCGAATCTAGACCTGGATTTCATGCAGCGTAATCTCAAACAAGCCGAAATAACCCTGACCAAGCACCACAAACATCAAAATGAGTTCAATCAGCAGCTTGCCCAGGAGATCGTGAAAAGCGGACTCAAGCAAAGTCATGACAAATTGCAAAGCCTGGTCGATCAACACAACGAATTAACTCAGAACAAACCCTTACTGTTTGGAAAAAAAGCCTGGGAAGCCCAACGTGATGCGATTTACCAGGAGCACAAAAAGCTGAAAGGTCAGCATGAACACCAGAAAAAACATGGTGTGAAGGATTTATTGGAAAATGACAAATTCAAAGAACATGCCTGGAAGCAGTACCAACAACAACATCCAGCCAAAGCCAAGCAATACCAGACTCTATACCCATCCTATCAAGTCATTAAAAAATGTGTGGATGAGATCAAAGCAGAACAACAGATGAAACTCAGACAGGAACAACAGCTCAAAGCACAGCAACATGCGCCTAAAATGAAATCTCGTGGCATGAGTCGCTAAACAGAGCGAGTGTCTACGAGCGAACTGAGAAAATTTGCCCATCCCTTTCCCTGATTACAAGCTCCCTATCCATCAATCACCTGCTTTACAGAGCATCCCGAATGGGTGCGAACTTTCCAAATTTGATTCCTAAACCGAGCGTAGCGAGAAAAAAAGCTCATGAGCGAAGCGAATTCCGAGCTGCTTTTGATCTTGCTTTTGCTTTTTCTCAAATTCACGAAAATATGAACCAAAAATTGCCCCGACGAATCGAGCGAAAGCGAGATTCAATAGAGTTTGAGCGAAGCGAAAACCAAGGGCAATTTTTTACTCCCTGGGCTTTTAATTATTTTTAAGCTTTTAAATGCTTTTAATTAAGCTGTAATCCTTTATTCATAATGGTTCTAGAGATATTAAAACGAGGTTTACCTTGCATTAAAACGAGGTTTACCTTGCATTAAAACGAGGTTTACCTTGCATTAAAACGAGGTTTACCTTGCATTAAGCGAGATAATTATATAACCTCGTCTTATTGAATTAAAAATATAATCTTTTCATATGAAAACAGAACTAGTTGTTAAAGATAACGCCTTAATCAATGCCAGTTATAACCTCGATCTAGTTGAACAGAGGTTAATTCTCCTAGCTATTGTTGAAGCAAGGGAATCGGGTAAAGGGATAAATGCTAATGATCCACTAACAGTTCATGCTGAAAGTTATATTAATCAGTTTGGTGTACATCGAAATACGGCTTATCAGGCGTTAAAAGATGCTTGCGATGACTTGTTTGCAAGACAATTCAGTTATCAGAGTCTTAGTGAAAAAGGTAACACTATTAATCACAAATCAAGATGGGTGAGCGAGGTGGCTTATATTGATAATGAAGCTGTCGTTAGACTTATTTTTGCCCCTGCTATTGTGCCTTTAATTACTAGGTTAGAAGAACAATTTACAAAGTATGAAATACAACAAATAAGTAATTTAACAAGTGCTTATGCTGTTCGTTTATATGAAATATTGATTGCATGGCGTAGTACTGGAAAAACGCCTCTCATAACTATGTATGATTTTAGACAAAAAATAGGTGTACTCGAGACTGAATACAAACGAATGTATGATTTTAAAAAATATGTTTTAGACATTGCATTAAAACAAGTAAATGAACATACCGATATTATTGTCAAAGTTGAACAGCATAAAACAGGTAGATCTATTACTGGTTTTTCATTTAGCTTTAAACAGAAAAAATCAGCCACGCATTCAGTCGAATCTAAAAGAGATCCGAATACATTAGACCTCTTTTCAAAAATAACAGATAAACAACGCCATCTATTCGCCAACAAGCTCTCAGAGCTTCCTGAGATGAGTAAATATTCACAAGGCACAGAAAGCTATCAGCAGTTTGCTGTACGTATAGCTGCCATGCTGCAAGATGCAGAGAAATTTAAGGAATTACTTCCTTTACTCAGAAAATTAGGATTTCAATGACATTGTTAATTGAAATTGTTAAGTTAACAGTCAGGTATTAACACAAGTTGAAAACTGGTTTACATAATGAAAAAACTGTCAGTTTCAGAGTTAGCTAAGCTTTATGGATATTCAAGACAAGCCATATATGCACATATAAACAAAGGAAATTTATCTAAAGGATCTGATGGATTAATTGACTTTTCAGAGGCCCTAAGAGTTTTTGGGGAACCACAAAAAAAAGAGGATACAGTCAATCAAAGTCAATCAATTAACAGTCAAAACTTGACAGAAGTTGACTTACTAAAACGTCAAGTTGACATACTGGAAAAACAATTAAATCAGGCAATACAGAGAGAAAATCAATCTTTAGAACGTGAATCGTTTTATCAAGAACAGATTGAAGCTATGCAGCGCTTACTAGAAGCACCAAAAGCCAATATGACTACCTTTACCGATCAGAGCTTTAAACAGGATATAGCAACGGATCCTCGGTCGGAACTAGCAACGAACTATGACGAATTGACTACTCCTCAGCAAGACAATAAGCGTATTCCTATCCCGGAGCATGTTGAACCAGAACAGAAGAAGAGAGGCTTCCTAAGCCGCTTTTTCCTTCCATATGGTTAGCCAAGACTCCAGTTTTTTGAAGAGCCAATTTCAGTGCAAGCACTTGAAATAATGACTCCTCAAAAAACCGGATGATGTTTATTAAAACTGAATAAAACCGTGGAACATCGCTCAATTAGTGATCGTGGAACATGAATAATCAATAAAAAGCCGTTCTGGTGCCCTATACTCCAGAACGGATTACGTTAATATAATGATATTTAAAGAGAAATATCAAGCATTTCGTATAAGGTGTATTATGTTAATTTTAGTAGAACTAATAAATCTATATATTTGAAAATGTCATTTTACTCAATTAAATACTCTTCAGATATTTCACACTGTTCAACAAAAAAATGATCATGTGAAACTAAAATTACAGCGCCCTGATATTGGCTAATAGCCTGCGATAGAAGCTCTCTAGACTCAATATCTAAATGATTTTCTGGTTCATCAAGCAATAATAAATCAATACCATCAGGATAGTGACTCATTGCTAATAATGCGACTTTCAATTTTTCACCACCACTCAGTTCTGATAGTTTTAATAAAGCTTTTTCACGACGAATACGTAACTGACCTAACAAATTTCTCCACTCAACTTCAGTAAGATTGGAGTTATAAAGTGCAAGGTTTTCGATTACGGATAAATCATTATTTAATAAACTAAAGTTTTGATCTAAATACAAACATGTTCCACTAAAGAAAATATCATCACGTTGATGGGTAGAAATCAATTTCAATAAGGTTGATTTACCAATTCCATTAGCACCTTTAAGATGGATTTTTTCGCCAGCTTTCAATGCAAAATTAATTTTATTTGTTGCTGTATGGGGTAGCTTTAAATCATGAATTCTTAAAATCTCTCCTTGCTTCGTACTCTGTAAGTGGAATTCAAACTTCTGAGCTTTGATTTTTTCTACAATGGTCTGCCTATTAATCAGACTATTTTTCAAATCATCAGTTTGTCGAGTTTGTTGGGCACGTAGCTTACCTAAGCTTTGTCCAGCATTTTCCTTTTTGAAATCTAGAAAAATCTTTGCTTGAGAATTAGAATCACGAAGTTCATTGCCTTTAGATTGACGTTTATTCGCTTTCATTAAGCTATCATGTTGCCGTTGTTTTAACTGCTTTAATTCTTTTTTCTCATTATTAATAGACTGAGTTAATGCATCCATGTGTAGCTGATGCTGTTGAATGTAATGCTCATAATTACCTTTGTAGTGTTGTAAGCCTAATTCAGTTAAAGCATAAATATGTTGGACTTGATTGAGTAATTGGCGATCATGACTAATCAGGCATACACCACTAGGGTGTGCCAAAATACTCTCAATTAACCATTGTCTAGATGTTGAGTCTAAATGGTTGCTTGGTTCATCTAAAAGTAGATAGTGATCCTTTTTTAAAAACAAACGACATAAAGCCAGCTTTGTTTTTTGTCCTTCACTCAGTTTTTCTGTTGGAAAGTTCAAATCCGTAGGTAAGTCAGCATTTTCAAGTATATTTTGCCATTTTTGTGGTAAATCCCAGGTATTTTCAACTAACTCATAATCATCAAAACTAGCTGTATTGTTCTCTATACGCCGAAAAGCATGATGTAAATGATCTACCTCTAATGCTTGTGCAATATTTTCAGCATTAAGGCGTTCTAATTGTGCCAAATAATCATGTTGGATATTCCATGAAACTTGACCACTATAATGAATATCTAAAGCTTGGCTTTGATCTAATATTCTGAACAATAGGGATTTACCTAAACCATTACGTCCAAATAATGCAGAAACCTGTCCTGATAAAAGCGTAATGTTTAGCTGATCAAACATTTTCTGTGTAGAAAATTCTAAATTTAAGTTTGAAGCAATACATGCATGTTGCATAAAAAATTCCTCATGTAGAGGATATGCAAAATAGTGAAGATTAACTTATAAAAAACAATATATTATTTAGGATATAAAGTAGAGACCAAGAATATATAGCCACAAGTAGAATCTATTTTGCACATCAAAAGTTTAAAAATAATGATGAGAAAATGACTTACTTCATTGGCGTTACTCTTGGGAGGATGATTTGAATAAGGTTATTTTATAATGATAAGACAATCTGTCAAGCTTGTACTAAAGCTTCTAAAAGTTATTTAACATAATGGCTGTTATACGAAATAAAAAAACCTAGGCACTGCCTAGGTCTTAAATTTAAAAAAATACATAAAGATTAAGGCGCATGACACTTCAATCAAGCTATATTAATAATTACATACCATAGAAACAGCACCTTGATAGTTACCATTATTGCTCAAAGTCATACGGTAAATTGCACCAAGTACTAGGCTATTTGGTCCATTATCAGCTATGTTAAATGTACCGATCTGATTTGATTCACCTTGTTGTCCTACGATACCCAATAAGTTATAGCTGCTATAGTTATTGAATGAATCAACCCATCTCATTGATGAAGCAAAGGTAGTTTCATCACTGCCATTTTTTGCAGTAAATTTAACGTCGATATTGCCGTTAGGATTTAAGGTAATACTTCCATTATGAATGGATGGAGAAATAAATTTTTCAAATTGGCCACTATTGGTCACTTTTGCTTGAGTAGCATTAACATCAGTACAGTTAATTTGTTTGGTTTGGGCAGAAATACGCTTAGTAATGATTGGGGTAAATGCAAAATAAAAATAAGAGGCATTGCTATATTTGGAAATATCTGTTGATTTTATTTCCCCATTTTTTTCATAATTAAAAATTCCTTTGGTTACACGAGCAATCGTAAAGTTTTTATTTCCAGCAATTTCTTTCGCAACAATATCTCCTGTAATTTTGTAATCACCAAATTCGGTGATAATACCATCGGCATTTTGTTTTACAGAATCAAGTCTTGATGCACCAGAAGAATTAGGGTAGTCAAAAATAATATTGTAGGATTGTGATGGATTCAATTTTTCTAATACTGAACCAGTAGAAGTATCTGGTGTGGTGCCGCTGTTCCCTGTAGAGCTCGATGTACCATTCCCTGTAGAGCTCGATGTACCATTCCCTGTAGAGCTCGATGTACCATTCCCTGTAGAGCTCGATGCACCATTCCCTGTAGAGCTCGATGCACCATCACTGCCGCCGCCGCAGGCAGTTAAAGTAAGACCCAAAGAAATAACTAAAAAAGAGGTCTTAAATCGGTTCATGGTAATTCCTAGTTTAAAAGAATCAACTATAGTCTATTGTTAGAATACTGAAAATACGAACATCTTTTTATTTACAATAACTTAGGTGCATAAACCTACTTTTAAAGGCTTATTCAGCAAACAATGATTGATAGCTATTAACTTTATAGGCATATTTAATTCAAATATACCTCTCCTTTAACGTAATGGAGGTTATACGAAATTTAGATGTTAGAACCCATTTAAATTAATGAGTTATTGAATAAGTAAAACCCTCTAAGTAGACTTTTAGAAGTTGTAAATCTAGGAAAAGGCTAAACATGCCGTTGATTGAGTATTACGGTCTGCTATTTGAATGGCACGATAAAAAAATGGAAATAGTCTATCGAGGGCGTGAAATTACTTTTGAAGAAGTATGTAGCGTTTTTCTTGATCCAGAGCTGATGTCCTTTGACGATCTTGGTCATTATGACGAACAACGGCTGATATCAATCGGTCTAAGCAATCGTGGTAGACTACTAACAGTGGTTTGGGTCGAACGTGGTGATGTTGCAAGAATCATTACTGCTTTTGAGCCATCACACAATCAAAAGCGGAGGTATAACCATGCAAAATGAATTAGAACGCTATAAAAATTTTGACCCTACCAATGCGCCAGTAGTAAAACCAAATTTTGTGAAAAAATTACAAGAACGCCATGCCACGGCTCAAGCAAAGGCTTTTGATGCAGATGTTGTAACTTGGCTAAGCTCTCAAGATAATGAAACAAAACAGCATATTAACGATATGGTTCGTCATATCATGGCATTGAAACGTGTTTAATTAAAATTTAGCTCGATACTTTGAAATATGGCTTTAGCCATGTTTCAAAGTCGGGCAACTTTGCGACTGTTTTTGTTTAATTAGTAATGAAAAATACCAAGCAAAGTACCGATTTCTAGTATGAGTTACTTTATGTTTAGGAAAATTATTTTAAGTTTGTGCTTAAGTTTACCTCATGTAACTTCAGCAGAAAATCTAGCATTAACTTCTAAAGAATTAATAGATTTAGAATTTAGAGAAAATTTAAATAAAAACTATTCGCTTGAGGAACTTACTTTAATACTTAATGAAAAATTGAAGGAAATATCAGTAATTTTTCCTGAAATACAGGGTGTTTTTGTAGATGAAAAAAATAGGGAAATTGGGTGGTGTTTCAAAAAGTATGCTGGCATTAAACGAATCCATTATTGATATAAAAGAACACTAAATCAAAGGCTTTGAAATGATTTTCAAGCTTTTTGGAGAAGTTGCAGCTTCTCCTAAAGCCTCGCCTGATTCGATGCCGTAATCGACAATTATTGCCTTCTATACCCACAGTGAAAAATTTACCAATCAACTGTTTGCATTCTTTAAAGGTCGTAACAAAGCTATCCCAATGGTCACTTGATATACATGTATAGCTTACACCTAACTGCTTCAATTTTAATTTAAGTCGTTTTGCAGTGGCTAAATCTCGGTTACCCCATACATAAGCAACAATTTCACCTGTTTCTCGATGATAGGCATAAATTAGCCATTGTTTATTTTGCTTATGACCAACAAAAGTCCAAAACTCATCTACTTCAAGGGTTTCATAATGACTTTGCTGTGCTCGAAGTTGATATTTTGATTGGCTAAGTGTCCGTAGAACTTTACCGATACTTACTCTTTCAATTTCTGCTATATCCCTGACACCACTGCCTCGCACCATGAGGTGTAATATTTTGGTTTTGATACCTGAGTGACAGCCTTGATAACTGAGAGCATGATCACCAATAAATTGACGTCTGCATATTTTACATTGGTAATTTTGCTTACCATCTACTTTTGTGCCATTTTTCTTTATACTGTCACTTAGGCAGGCTGGACACTTGATTTCTAGAGTTATTCGCATTTCTCTATTTTATCAAAATCCAACCTGCTTTTTTTCAGCATACTTTTTGAAACACCACCACAACTGTTAATGCTGAAAATAGAGCTTATACTCAACTTATTCGTCCATAATATATAAATTCACAATATTTAAAAGCTGGCTCATTTCAGTAAAAGTCGCAAGATTTTTCATTTTCACAAGGCTTTCCTTTAGAATAGGCGCATCTTATTTCTTAGCTTTGATTTCTCAATGATTCAGTTAGACCAGTTATCTATACGTCGCGGTGGACGTGTTTTATTTCAAAAAGCGTCGATGCAGTTACACCCAGGATGGAAAATTGGCCTAACCGGTGTCAATGGTGCCGGGAAATCGACCCTGTTTTCAGCTTTGCTTGGTGGCATGGAGTCAGACACCGGTTCGTTGACCCGTCCTGCGGTATGGACCGTGGCGCATATGGCGCAGGAAATCAAAGCGCTGAATATGAAAGCCATTGATTTCGTCTTGTCCGGCGATGAAGAATACTGGGATATTCAACAGAAACTGGAGCAGCCAGATCAGCTGGATGATGCAGAACTGGCCCATTTATATGGCCGTTTTGATGAAATTTCAGGTTATTCTGCGCCGGCCAAAGCTTCGCAACTGATGGCCGGTCTGGGCTTTTTTGAACATCAATCCCAACTGGATGTTTCAAGTTTTTCTGGTGGCTGGCGCATGCGCCTGAATCTGGCGCGTACCCTGATGAGCCGTTCCGATTTACTCCTTCTTGATGAACCGACCAACCATTTAGACCTGGATGCCATTCTCTGGCTCGAAGACTGGCTGAAAGCCTATGAAGGTACGCTGGTGCTGATTTCGCATGACCGGGATTTCCTCGATGCGATTACCGATCATATTTTACATATTGAAAATCAGGAACTGATTTTATATACCGGTAACTACTCGACCTTCGAGCGCACCCGCAGTGAACGTCTGGCGCAGCAGCAACAGGCTTATGAAAAGCAGCTGGAAACCCGCGCACATCTGCAAAAATATATTGACCGTTTTAAAGCGAAAGCCACCAAAGCCAAGCAGGCACAGAGCCGGATCAAACAGCTGGAGCGTATGCAGGAACTGTCTGCTGCCCATGTTGATACACCATTTACCTTCAGTTTCCGTGAACCGACCAAAATGAGTTCGCCTTTATTGCAACTGGAACATGCCGATATTGGTTATGGTGACAAGCTGATTGTCACCAATGTCAATTTACAGATCACGCCAAGCAGCCGGATTGGTTTGCTCGGGATGAATGGTGCCGGTAAATCCACCCTGATTAAATCGCTGGTCGGTGATTTAAAATTGCTTCAGGGTCTGCGTAAAGATTCAGAACTGCTCAATATTGGCTACTTTGCCCAACACCAAATGGATGCACTGGATGGCAATGCCAGCCCGATGTTACAGCTGGCCCGTATTGCCGATAAAAAAATCAGTGAAGCCAGCCTGCGTTCTTTCCTGGGCAGTTTTGGTTTTAGCGGCGAACGCATGGATACGCCAAGTGAAAGTTTCTCAGGCGGTGAACGTGCCCGTCTGGCTCTGGCATTGATTGTCTGGCAGCGTCCAAACGTGTTGATTCTGGATGAGCCGACCAACCATTTAGATCTGGATATGCGTCATGCATTGACCATGGCCTTGCAGGATTTTGAAGGTGCTGTGGTGCTGGTATCGCATGAGCGCCAGCTGATTGCCAGTGTCTGTGATGAATTGCTGCTGGTACATAATGGTCAATGCCGTGAATTTGACGGTGATCTGACCGCTTATGCCGACTGGTTACGTCAGGCCCGCATTGAGATGATCAAAAACGGGCAGAAGCCAGCCGAGCCGGTGAAATCTCAGGTCGAAGTCAAAGCAACCATTTCCAGACTGGACAAAGAAGCACAGCGTAAGGAAGCGGCACGCCAGCGGGAACTGAGCCGCCCGATTCGTAAAAATATCGAAAAATGTGAAACACAGATTTCAAAGGTTACGCCGCGACTGGCTGAAATTCAAAGCTTGCTCGGAGATAGTGCTTTATATGATGCCTCACGTAAAAATGATTTGCTCAAACTGATGAATGAGCAAACTGAGCTGAAAGCCAAACTGGAAACAGCCGAAGAACAGATGCTGGAACTAATGATGGAACTGGAAAGTCTGGAGCAGTCCTTCTAACACTATTTCAACACCCCCATTATCTGAGAGATGAGTAACAAGCGTTATTCATCTCTTTTTTTTATTAAAACCACCCATTTTTAATATTTTCCTCCTGCTTTTCATCTCCGTGTAGTTCCTTGCTATTCTTGAGTACTGCATCTCTTCTTCAAAACTTGACACATTTTGTCGTGAATTACGCAAGTGCCATATAAGTTTATTTTTTGGTGGTGTTTCAAAAAGTATGCTGAAAAAAAGCAGGTTGGATTTTGATAAAATAGAGAAATGCGAATAACTCTAGAAATCAAGTGTCCAGCCTGCCTAAGTGACAGTATAAAGAAAAATGGCACAAAAGTAGATGGTAAGCAAAATTACCAATGTAAAATATGCAGACGTCAATTTATTGGTGATCATGCTCTCAGTTATCAAGGCTGTCACTCAGGTATCAAAACCAAAATATTACACCTCATGGTGCGAGGCAGTGGTGTCAGGGATATAGCAGAAATTGAAAGAGTAAGTATCGGTAAAGTTCTACGGACACTTAGCCAATCAAAATATCAACTTCGAGCACAGCAAAGTCATTATGAAACCCTTGAAGTAGATGAGTTTTGGACTTTTGTTGGTCATAAGCAAAATAAACAATGGCTAATTTATGCCTATCATCGAGAAACAGGTGAAATTGTTGCTTATGTATGGGGTAACCGAGATTTAGCCACTGCAAAACGACTTAAATTAAAATTGAAGCAGTTAGGTGTAAGCTATACATGTATATCAAGTGACCATTGGGATAGCTTTGTTACGACCTTTAAAGAATGCAAACAGTTGATTGGTAAATTTTTCACTGTGGGTATAGAAGGCAATAATTGTCGATTACGGCATCG
>NZ_CP048663.1 GCF_015218165.1 Acinetobacter piscicola
GCTGTGTTTGCCGTTGTTTGAGCTGTAGAAACAGCTTGGTTCGTTGTAAATAGCTGTGCTCCATTTACTGACTCTGTAGAAAAATTATTAACATCTCCTGCAGTTACATTAACTATTTTACGAGTTTGTGCTGAACTTCCTACACTAACAACATTTTCTAAACCACCATCACTACTTGAAGAACCAATTGAAACAGAGTTTTTCCCTGATGAAACTGAGCCTGTACCTAATGCTATAGAATTAGTTCCACTTGCTGTTGTTGATACAGTATCTGAGCTGCCAATAGCTATTCCACCATTATTTCCCGAGGTAAATCCATTTGCATTGCCAGCATAACTATTAGTTCCTATTGCTAAATTATAAGATCCTCCTGTTCCGCCAGTACCCGAAGTTTGGACTACAGTTGCACCAACACCAGTTGTCCCGCCACCAATAGAAATATTATTACTTCCACCAGCTCCACCATATGTCCAATCAGTTACAGTATTAACTGCATTCCCTCCAATTCCAGAAACACCACTACCCAGAACTATATTATTATTTCCCCCAGCTCCACCAATAGCGCCATGACGTGATGCACCACCACCATCACCACCATCACCACTATTTCCAGATCCTAAAACTATATTATTATTTCCTCCAATTCCCGCCATTCCATTTGGGGAGCTAGTAATAGCACCACTACTTCCTGCAGACGCACTAGGACCTGAAGCTATATTATTATTAGCATCTATTTGAGTAATATCTGATGAACTACTTCCACCCTGAATAGCCATAGCAATATTTGGATAAAGCAATAGAGTACTTATTACAATTGATATTCTTTTAACCATCTTAAAATCATCTTGAGTTTTGAGGTTACAAAAATATAATAAATAATATAGTTTTACATTAAATATCTTTATAGCCTGTTAGACCATTATAAGTGAACCCCACATTTAACATAATGGGCGTTATACGAAATGCTTTTTAAAATATCTTTGTTTTTCATATAGTTAAAAAATTTTCATCCCCCTAAAAAACCACAAAAAACCGACTTGGAAACAAGTCGGTTTCTTTTTAAGCAAAACTGTAACTTTTAGCCAATAAAATTGATCAATATTTAATCAAATTGTCATTTTTCTCTGGCTTATCAATGCGCCCCATCCCGAAACTATCCCCAATTTCTGCGGACAACTCTTGGGATAAAAATTCACCAATTTTGTACGCTTTGGCTCACACCAATTCCGGCCCTTTGCGCCTATACGATCTGGCTACAATTTCCTATGATGGATTCATCAGGAACAGGAAGTTCCGCACAATAATAAAAATACAGATACGCACAAGGACAGTAAGGTACGACAGGAGTTATACCAAGCGAACCCATACGAAAAAGCCCGACATCTTGTCGGGCTTTTTTATTGCTTAAATATCTATAACTGAGTATTGATCTGATAGCGTGTATTACGTCCACCACCTTCCAATTTGACGATACATGCTTTTTCAAGCAAGTCTGATAAATGGCGAGTAGCTGTCGCCTTACTGACTTTAGCAACCTTTTGATATTGTGAAGCACTAATACCATGTTCAAAGCCATTTTCTCCACCGTCTAATAAACGATTTAGGACTTTGCGTTGTTCTTCACTCAGGGCTAAGTTTGAATATTTATGCCAAAACTGACTTTTAAATAATGTTCGATTGATCTGCGCTAAGGTTTTTTCAAGGCTATCATTCAATGTATCTAAAAACCAAACTAGCCAATCTGTGATATCAGAATCATTTTTTTGAGTTTGTTCTAATATCTCATAGTAACTTTTACGTTTACTTAATATCGCAGTAGACATTGCATACAAACGGATACTTTGCTCATCCATCTGAGCTAAAGCAAGGTCTGTAAGTGTACGTGTAATACGGCCATTACCATCATCAAAAGGATGTAGAGTAACAAACCATAAATGGGTAATGCCTGCACGTAATAAAGGATCAAGCAGTGAATCATCTAGGCTGTGATTAAACCACCCTATAAAGGCATTTAATCGCTCTGCTAAGCCTTCTCTTGGCGGTGCTTCAAAATGTACTTTAGGGTAATCCAATCGACCTGAAACGACCTGCATAGGCTCTGGTCCCCTAAGTTGACCAATGCGTAAACGTTGCATTGTCCAGTCGGGGTCATTGAAAAGCCAACGATGCCATTGCATGAGGCGCTCAACAGTCAGTGGTTGCTTAACATCGTTCAGCGCATCCAGCATGATATTGGCTAAACCTTCTGATCGATCTGAGCTTGGATAAGGCTGTTCAAGAGTGACACCCAAGCGTTGGGCTAAAGATGATCGCAATGAAAAAACATTGAGGGTTTCATTTTCAATTGCTGATGAAGCAACGAGATTGGCAAGTAGAGTATCTAGAGTGAATTGTTCTTTCGCTAAATCATGCTGACTTTGTCCAAGAAGAATTCCTATTTTTTGATGTATCTGTCTGGTTTTAGGTAAGATAGTTGAATCTTGCCATGTGAAATTTGTCCAGTTTTCTGCTTGCCAAATCCATTTCTGCATTTTCAATCTCTCTCATCTAAAATCTAAGATGAGTTAAATATAGCACATATTCGACTCACATTATGAGCCGAATATGTGCTATTAATTAGCTCATTATTTATCGAGAACAGTTCTACTTAGGTTCTAACAAGTGAGTTTCGTATAACGCGTATTATGTTAATTTTAGATTTACTAAAACTATTTTTTGAGAACTAGGCTGTTATGGGAACTGTAAAGCTCAAATCTTCTGATGAAGTTTTTCAATTAAAAATTAGTCTGCTAGGTAGTAATCCTGAAATCTGGAGAACTATTCAAATTTCATCGGCAGCTACTTTATCTAGGCTCCATAAGGCAATTCAATCTGCTTTTGATTGGGAAGATAGCCATTTACATGAATTCACGACTATTAAGCATGAAAAGATCAATAAAAGACAAAAATTGAAAGAAGTTCTACGTGTAGGTAAAAAAATTATATATACATATGATTTTGGCGATTGTTGGGAACATTTGATTACTGTAGAAAGCAGACAATCTCCTGATTTAAATAAAAAATATCCATGTTGTATAGATGGTCAAAATCATGCTCCATTTGAAGATATTGGAGGAATTTTTGGATATCTTGATATTTTAGATGCATTACAAGACTCCAAACATCCAAGATATGACGATTACATGCAAATTATCGAGGATGAAATAGGAGAGATAGAGTTTGATCCGACCTACTTTAATTCACATGATATTAAGTTTTAAACCTGATTTAACATAAGGGCTGTTATACGAAATTGCAACTAAATATAGTTGCAATTATTATTTAAAAGTAACTATACTTAGTTGCAATAGCAGTAGGGCTGAAGTATGGGTAAAACGGAAAAGTTACTGGAAAAATTTGGAAATTCAAAAAATACGTTTCCATATAAAGATTTAGTCGTTTTACTGAGCCAGCTCGGCTATGAAAAATTTGAAATGGCAGGCTCTCGTGTTCGGTTTTTTAATGAAAAAACTGAACATATGATTTTACTGCATAGACCACACCCTGAAAATGAAATCAAAGGTGGGGCATTGAAAGCTGTAAAACAGGCACTCAAGCAGGAGGGATTTTTATGAGCTATTTAAAGTACAAAGGTTATCTCGGAACAATTGAGCCTGATCTTGAAACAGGTGAGTTATTTGGAAAACTTGCTTTTATTCGTGATCTTATTACCTATGAAGCGGAAACTTTAAAAGCCCTTGAGAAAGCTTTTCAGGAATCTGTAGACGGCTATTTAGAATCATGTGCTGAACTAGGAAAATCTCCTGATCAACCATTCAAAGGCACTTTTAATGTCCGTATTAGCCCTGAATTGCACCGTAAGGCGGTTTTAGCATCAAGTAATTCTCTAAATGCCTTTGTCAGTGATGCGATTCAAGAAAAGTTAATGCGTTTAGGTGCGTAATTTATTGAAGCCTAGGCTACTACCTAAAAATTGAAAAACTCAGCAAAAATGGGAGCTTAAAGCTCCCATTTTTAGTTTCGTATAAGGTGTATTATGTTAATTTTAGGGAAATTAATCAGTTGATGAAAAATGAAAATAGGAATTTTTTGGTTTTTGCAAAAGCAAGTTATTGGCATAGCTCATCCATTCAATTTAAATGATGCAGATTCAATAGGCTTAATTGATAGTCCATATACACATGTCGATTATTGGAAAAATATGCAAAGTGTATACCCAGAACTACGTCATTATGAATATGAACAGATTCCAAGGGGTAGGGTAATCTTCGACACAAATAAAGGAAAAGCAATCGTGTATATGGACAAAAAATTATTTAACACAGTAACAGCCACTAAAATTTATGATTTCTTTGATATAGATTCAGAAAATGCTATTCCAAGAAAAGATCCTCACTATCGTACTTAATTGTTTAATTTAGGCTAAAATGAAATTCTCTTTTAATAGGGGGATGAAGATGAGAAAGCGTTTAAAAGACTATAGCCTTGATCAAATTTCAAATCGTGAAAAGGTTTCGGGTCAAGTATTACCAATCCAATTTAGCAATGACGAAGCGACTAAACGTGTTGTGATGCATAGTGCAAAACGAGTCATTAATCAGCATAAAGCTGAAATCCAAGAGCTTGCTTATAAATGAGTTTGATTAGCTCAACATTCGTCATTGCTGTGCATGATGAGATCCTATTACAAACTGGCGTAGGGCGAATAGGCTGTCATATTGAAAAGCTAGAAAGCGTATTAAGCCGTATAGATCAGCAGATGTATTACAGTAATGTAAGCGACATTTTTGAGATCGCAGCATGGTTTGGTATAGCTATCTCAAAAGGTCATGCTTTTGTTGATGGTAATAAAAGAACTGGTTTAGCTGTAATGCTGACTTATCTCGAAATTCAAGGTGTTACCATTCAGGAACAAACAGGTTTAGATGATTTGATGGTCGATATTGTTGAATCACAAGAAGAACATGAATTATTAGCCAAAATTGTGGCTGAATTCTTATACGAGCTTTCGATAATTTAAACTAAGAAATCAGAATCTGAATATTTGGATCATCGATATTCGATAAAAGATTCTTATAAATTAAATAATTTTCATCCTCTCGGCAGATAAAAAATACTTCTGCAACATGATCATATTGAGGCAACATAGAGAGTATAGTGCCAATCGCAATTTCAGCAGCCTTTTGAGGTGGAAAACCATAAACACCTGTACTAATACATGGAAAAGAAACAGTGAGTGCATGAATTTCATTAGCTTTGAATAGTGCATTACTATAAGCATCACAAAGCAATTGTGGCTCATTGTGTTCGCCATCTAACCATCGTGGTCCAACCGCATGAATAAGGTATTTAGCAGGCAGATTACCTGCTGTTGTTACTTCTGCTTGACCTGTAGGGCATCCACCTTTTTCTTGATTTAGACGAATACATTCTTCTTTCATCAACGGTCCAGCTTTTTTATGAATCACATAATCAAGTCCCCCACCACCAAGCAAAGATTTATTTGCTGAGTTAACGATGGCATGTACAGCAAAAGCTGTTATATCTGCGTGGATGAGATGGACTTTTTTCATAATTAGTTTTATAGAATACCCTTTTGTTTCTTATATTCAGTAATGATTGTTCCTAATTCTGGTTCAAATAATTTGATATATTCATCAGATAGACCTCTACTACTAGATGGATGTGGTAAGCACACAACTTGGCATTGTTCAAAATTATCAAAGTAAACTTTAAATCGAGTACCATCAAAATCTGTTTTTTGTACCCTTTTTAAGGGTTCTATTTCTGGACCAACAATAGCAGTAAACCTATCCCAAACATCTATATTTCTCAGAAAATTAATAAGCTTACTACCCATAAATAAAATTACTTTGGGTCTCAAAACTTCAATATGATGAATAAAATTATCAACTGCTTCTTTTTCTAAGAAACGATTATAGCTTTCTATATCTGCATTACTCGTATAGGCCCAATTAGTTTGAATAATACATTTATCAAAGTCTGAACCTAAATTTTCATCGTTTAATGGGTGTCCCCAAAACTTAAACCATTTTTTAATATTTTTATCATAAGGCCAAGTATTGGCAGAAGGACCATACCTTAGGGATTTATTACTAAATGTACATTCAATGCTCATATCTACTGTGGGACGGCTATCGCTTTCATCAAGTTTTTGATCTTCTTTTGACCATCCCCATTCATAGCCACAAATCATTAATCCGTTTTTATCATTAAAGCCTGCAAAAATTGAATTTGCTAAATTTAGACTTTTTTCCATTTTATCTTCTCTGATACTTTTAAGATTCGCAGATTCAAATTATCACATATATTTCATATAAATCATTTATATGGAAAGTTTTTTATAGATATAAAAATACACTTAACATAAAATCTCTTATGCGAAATTCAGTTGTAACCCCCAAATAGAAATGTCCGGTTTATCGATTGCTCGACCTAAGATCTCAGAACATAAGAATTTGATGATCACCCTGGTTCTCAAAACTCGATACTTTATTGAAAAGTTCTATCGAGGCTTATAAGTCCCTGAAACAAAAAAATGCCTGAAGTTTAGGCATTTTTTACATCATCAATATCTACTAAAAAGCTTACAACAATCAAAAGACGAGAGTTTTATTCTTGTGAATACGACTTAACTTTTTCAAAAATTGGATAGAAATCTAATCCCTCATCTTTCATCGTAGAAATCAACGCAACGATTACAGCAATATGTGTAGGAACCACACCTTGTTTACTGTAATTCGTAATCGAATTAGGTTTCATATCCAATAAGGCAGCAAATTCCTTAATTGAAAGCCCTGCTTTACCGACAAGACGTTGAAATTCAGTATATGGCATTTAATTAAATTTATAAAAATGGTGTTTTGAGATTATAGCATAGGGTTATACTTACATAAAAACACATAAAATTATGTGGCAAACACATATTTTTATGTGTTATAAATAGCTTATCAACTAACCTATTTATCCTTACTATCGGAGAAATGTAATATGTACTCATACCCGGATTCAAACACTGAAAAGAAAATTGCTCTCATGATCATCAATGACTTTTTCATTCAAAAAGCCCATGAACTGTGGATTTTTTTACAACTCGATCAGTGCTTTAATGATTATGAAGCCACACTGATTTGGACTCGACGTTATTTAGAGAAGCATCCTGAGTGTGAGTACAGCGATATTCAAAAAGCCTTTGTTTCTTGTTTCCCAGAGCACTTCTTCAGCTTTGACTGTTAATTTATGAGAGGCACGGTAAAAAATCGCAATGGGTAAGTAAATCCCAAATAGAAAGAGCCAGTTCATACAACTGGCTTTTTATTGTCACGTATAAATCTAAGACTTTCTTTGAGCATACTAAAATTGATGTTCCACGGCTTCTAAGACATTGATTTTAGGTTCAGGATTGGGGTCGCCATGACGTTACTTTAGGGTGTATTCTAAATTTACATAATGTCTCTGTATACGAAATTCGATTGTAAGCCCAAAATAGAAATGTCCAACTTCTCTAAAATCCCTGCTAAATAAACTACTCTTCGCCTTTTTCTAAGGCCTTTTTAATTTCAATTACTGACAATAATTCTCCGCCCTTTTGCCAGGTATGTAATCCTTCTAACACCTGAATAAAAAGTTTATTTGCTTCAAAATATTCATTTTTATATGTCTTAACATCTTTAAAAATTAAAGATTTACGTACTTCATTATGAAGCTTTGTCGTATTCACAATCCGATTGGTAATCTGTTGAGGAGTATCATTGCTAATATCAATATTGAGTTTCTTAAATGCGACAAGAACAGCACCACCTAATTCAAATTTACGTTGATTTTCAGCTTTGCGTTTTTTCCCAGCATCCTTCTTCTGTAGCTGACTCAAATACAATTCTAAATCACTGTATTCAAGCTTTTGCGCTTTAAAATTCAGATACCGTGTCGCCAAGGTTTTTAAAATATTTAGTTCCATCTGATCTAGTGCATTCTTTTGAAAAAGTTCATACAGATCTAAAAACTTCTGTTCATACTCGGTTTTAAGAGGCAGATTATTCAACTCTTCAAACAACAATTTCAACTTCAGATGTTCACGATAAGGTTTTAAAGCCTCTTTGACCAGAACCTGATCTGTCTGAGTTAGCCCCTCAAAATTACAATCAACACTATTTAAAGCCTTTAACACTTGAGATTGAAGATCAGAAAGCTGTTCTTGCTGTTCTAAAAACTCTACAAATGCATGTAACTCAGCAATCTGTAACAACTGAGCAGGTCGACCACGCTTTTTTGCTTTTTCCATTTCCATCATCTGCCGCCAAATTTTCAGAACTGCAACCTCTTCAAATATGGTTTTACCATATTTAAAGAGGGCAGTCTGAAAATAATTATTTAAATTAAAAATAAAATTTCTTGAAAAGAATTTTTATTTTTAATTTAAATAATTCGCACTTGACAGTTTCTCTTGATCAGAGAAACTAGTACGCAATGGGGCGCTTCCCCCTTGACCCCCTTCAACCGGATTTTTCAGCCATTGAGGCATTGTAAATCCGGACGGTTTTCATTCCGTTTCACTGCATAAAAACCGAACCCACAACCCAGCAGAGGTGAACATGGCCAGCTACCACTTCAGCGTCAAAAGCAAAAATAAGGGCTATGCGACCGGCCATTATCTCTACATTTCCCGACTGATGCAGTATGAAGGCATCCGCAAAACCAGCAATGAGACCATAGAACATATTGAACCTGGTCGATGTATGCCTGCCTTTGTAAAAGATCCCATTGATTTTTGGCAGGCAGCAGATACGTATGAACGAGCCAATGCCAAGGCCTACATGGAGTATGAAATTGCCCTACCAAATGAGTTCACGCCAGAACAGCGTAAAACGCTCATAGAGACATTTTTGGACAAACACATAGTCCCACAGCAATATCCGCATTCATACGCCATACACAACGTAAAATCACGCATCAGCGGCGAAGATCAGCCCCATTGTCACCTGATGTTCTCGCTCAAAGCCGATGACGGTATTGAACGGACCGCCGAACAATATTTCAAACGCTATAACCCCAAAGATCCCAGCAAAGGCGGCGCAAAGAAAATCCAGCTTCAAGATGGCCATGAAGACTATTCCACTTTTTTGATCTATATCCGAAAACAATGGGAAAACCATCTGAATGATGCCCTTGCACAGCACTGTCCTACAGTCACTTACACACTGGATGGCCAAGACATCACCATCAAAAATCAGGTTTCAGCAGACAGCTATGAAAAATATAACGAGATCCACAGCACGTTATACCTTCCAGAGCCAAAACTAGGCGCTGGTCAACAAAATGCGACACCGGAATATCTAACTCAGATCCAAAAAATCCGAGAACACAACCAGCAAGAACGAGAACTCGAAGAACGCCAAAAGCAATTAGATCAACAACATGAATATTTTTATAGTGCCGAAAACCATCCATTTTCATCATTGGAAGTGATGTATTACCTGAATTATTTAGTGAAGAATCAGAAAAATAAGGAAAAACTAGAAACAGATTTTAGTGAAATTATCAAAACCCAAGAGCCTATATTGCATCAAGAAGGCTGGAACCTTCAGAACATGAATCGAAAATTGAGAGATTCAGAGCATAACTCAACGCCATGCTTTGAGTTTGAAGTGTATTCCCAGCCAAAGTATCCATTACCCATGCAGAATAAGCCCCCTCAACCGGTTCAACCTGAACAGCCAAAGCCAAAATCTGATGATTATGATTACGGTGGTCTAGATTTTTAAATTATCTG
Source organism: Acinetobacter piscicola (assembly GCF_015218165.1). Taxonomy (NCBI): domain Bacteria; kingdom Pseudomonadati; phylum Pseudomonadota; class Gammaproteobacteria; order Moraxellales; family Moraxellaceae; genus Acinetobacter; species Acinetobacter piscicola. The sequence goes on from NZ_CP048663.1 coordinate 9,791, forward strand.
GTTTTATTCAGGCCTTACAGAGCGAGTGTCTACGAGCGAACAGACTCAATTAAAATTTTCGCCATGTTTTTTCCCTGATTACAAGCTCCCCTTTGCTGTAGAGATTTAGGTGCAGAGCATCCCGAAGGGTGCGAACAGATTGAATGTGCTTCTAGGCCGAGCGAAGCGAGCATAAAAAAACTTATGAGCAAAGCGAATTCCGAGCTGCTTTTGCTTTTTTGAAGTTATCACGAGATTAACTCAAAAATTGCCCCTTCGAACTGAGCGTAAGCGAAGTTCAATAGAGTTTGAGCGTAGCGAAAACATAGGGCAATTTTTCATTCTTTCCTTTTTAATATATTTTAAATCTTTTAAATCTTTTCAGTAGTCTCTGTGCCTTATATAGCAAAGGTTTCAGCGTTTAAATATGACGGATTGACTACTAACTATGACGGATTGACTACTAACTATGACGGATTGACTACTTAACTATGACGGATTGACTACTAACTATGACAAGTATATATTTGTCATATATTAAAAAAATCAATGGTTTTGTTTTGAATAAAAATCACGTTGTAAAATCAAATCAAGTAATAGAAGCATCGTATCAATTAAGTGCCGTAGAGCAACGAATTGTCTTAGCTGCCATTTCACGGATTCCCAAAAATCAGCCTATTACAGATGATGAGTTATACCCTGTTAGCGTCGATGAATTAAAACAATTGGGCGTACATGAGAAAACTGCATACAGAGATTTAAAGGAAGGTATTAATAGACTCTATGAGAGGTCTATTAACCTCAGTATTGATGATAAATCTATAAAAATGAGATGGGTGCAAGAAATCCAATTTTTAGATAGTCAAAGTGTCATTGGAATCCGTTTTTCAAAACCCATTCTGCCATTCATTTCCAATCTAAGTAGAGAATTCACCAAATATGCCTTATCAGACATTGCTGGGATCAATAGTGGATACGGTATTCGTATTTATGAGCTACTGGTTCAATATCGGCAAATAGGTAAGCGTGAAATTTCTGTTGAGAGTTTACGGACAATGTTAGAACTCGGTAAAAAGTACCCATTATTCGCTGATTTCAAGAAACGAGTAATTGACACTGCTATAGACCAAATCAATGAATATAGCCCTTTAAAAGTCACTTATGAGCAGAAAAAAACAGGGCGTAAAGTCACTCATATTATCTTTTCTTTTAAAGAAAAATCTAAATCCATAACACATACCTCGAAAGATTTTTATCAGCTATCTGATGCTCAAATTAATCTATTCGGGAATCAATTATCACGTTTACATGAGCTTTCCCATTTAGCCTCAGAAGGTGAAAGTTATGAGATTTTAGCTGCTAAAATTAAGGATATGCTTAGAAACCCTCACCAACAACAGCAGTTTTTGCCACACTTAAAGAACTTAGGGTTTAAAGCTTGAGTGTATTGAAGAATACACTTATTGTATTCTTCAATACGTATCCTAAATACACAGCAATACACTATGAAAACAAGTACAAAATACAGTGTTAGTGATGCAGCCACACTGTATAAGAAATCTCGTGCTACACTTTATAAAGATATAAAAAATGGGGTGTTAAGTCGTGATCATGATGGCTCTATCGACTTCTCTGAGTTACTCCGCGTTTATGGTGAACCTTTTAGTGGAAAACACTCAAAACACACTGATACGTCTCCAACACAAACTATAAATACACCTGAATACACAGACAATACAGTTATTGAACTAAAGAATCAGATCGATTTTCTAAAGAAACAGTTAGAAAAAGCAGAAGATCGCGAAGCTAAAGCAAATTCTCGTATTGATACATTACTTACCCTAATTGAAATGAAGCCAACTCAGGTTCATCCCACACCAACTTCAGATCAATCTTCAGTGCAATCTAGTCCATCTCAAGTAGAACCTACATTGAATGTAGATAACGACAAACATGACGGATTGACTACTCCGGAGCAGACGGAAAATAAGCGTATTCCGGTGCCGGAGCCGGTTGAACCGGAGCAGCCGAAAAGAGGGTGGTTAAGCCGGTTTTTCTTGCCGAATGGCTAAGGGTACTATTCAACTGAGCTAATCAAAGTTGTAAGGATTTGATTAAAGAATAGCCATATTACGTGAAAGATCACAAAAAAAAGCCCGTACAGGGATGTTCGGGCAAAACTAGGGAACTACAGCATTGATTTCTAAGGTAAATTATATCACGTTTCGTATAACGTGTATTATGTTAATTTTAGGTAAATTTAAAAATGAACTTTTAAATTTTTACCAGGCGAAACTTACTCCTAAACTACTACTAGATGAATCATGATCCGCAATAGCGAAAGATCCAGAAGAAAATATATTTTCATTAATTTTTATAGTTGCACCAACAGCCATTGCATTTTTACTTCCATAGTTACCAATACCAATACTTACTGCATAGTTTTTACTTCCATCAATCACTGCTGGTATCCGTGATTGAGCCGCTGCTAATGCACCTACACTATCAAGTTTTGTGTCAATTTTATTAAGACGATTCTCAATTTTTTGAAACTTATTATCTAATATATCAATACGGTGGTTAGCTGTTGCTGCATTATTTAAGGCAGTATTTGCCGTTGTTTGAGCTGTAGCAGCATTTGTTAATGCGCTATCCGCTGTTGTCTTAGCTGTGTTTGCCGTTGTTTGAGCTGTAGCAGCATTTGTTAATGCGCTATCCGCTGTTGTCTTAGCTGTGTTTGCCGTTGTTTGAGCTGTAGCAGCATTTGTTAATGCGCTATCCGCTGTTGTCTTAGCTGTGTTTGCCGTTGTTTGAGCTGTAGCAGCATTTGTTAATGCGCTATCCGCTGTTGTCTTAGCTGTATTTGCCGTTGTTTGAGCTGTAGCAGCATTTGTTAATGCGCTATCCGCTGTTGTTTGAGCTGTGTTTGCCGTTGTTTGAGCTGTAGCAGCATTTGTTAATGCGCTATCCGCTGTTGTCTTAGCTGTGTTTGCCGTTGTTTGAGCTGTAGCAGCATTTGTTAATGCGCTATCCGCTGTTGTCTTAGCTGTGTTTGCCGTTGTTTGAGCTGTAGCAGCATTTGTTAATGCGCTATCCGCTGTTGTCTTAGCTGTGTTTGCCGTTGTTTGAGCTGTAGCAGCATTTGTTAATGCGCTATCCGCTGTTGTCTTAGCTGTGTTTGCCGTTGTTTGAGCTGTAGCAGCATTTGTTAATGCGCTATCCGCTGTTGTCTTA
>NZ_CP048664.1 GCF_015218165.1 Acinetobacter piscicola
TTTGGCCTGTGGTGAATTAGCGAAGATAATATCGATATTCAGGGTGCTGAGTACGCGCCCAAACTGGGTAATCTTGGTGTCTTTCTTACTGCTTTGATTCACCCTGAAGACTGAATGTTTATCGCTGTAGAAGGCTAAAGGCTTACCATGCTGCTCAACATACAAACGTGTTGAAATCATATAGTCAAAGGTTGATTCCGACTCACAGAAGCGTAAATGCTGTAATTTGCCTGTGGCATCATCGATAAATACCAGCAGACAGCATTTAGGGGCTCGACCTTCAAACCAGTCATGGTGTGAGCCATCGATTTGGATCAGTTCACCATAACAGTCCCGGTTATAACGAGGCTGATACGGGCGTTTCAGACGCTTGGCGCGAGGAATCCATAAATCGGCTGCAATCATCCAGGAACGCAGTGTTTCCACTGAAATATCAAAGCCATGAACGGTGGTGAGCTTTTCATGCGCTAAAGTGGGTCCGAAACCATGCAGTTGATCAGAAACAATATTGAGGCACTTGAGTCTGAGCTCTTCAGGAAGCCTGGAATTGCTGATTTGACCACGACCGGCATGGGCTAATGCAGCTGGGCCTTGAGCTTTGTATTTTTGCAATAAACGTCTGATCTGACGCTCTGAAATATGAAGTAGCTGAGCAGCTTGGGACTGGGTTATGCGTTGATCACAGATTTCCTGCAAGACCGACAATCGTTTAAGTTCTTTATCCGACATAGACACCAACATATCAAACCGTCCGCTAAGAAAATTGCGAAAGTGCATATTCTAAAAGCGGACATTTTTACTTTGGAGAAACCGGACATTTCTACTTTGGGCTTACATTGTAACTTCGCATAAGATGTATTATGTTAATTGTAGATGAACTATAAAATATCTATAGAAGTAGCTATTCACTTAGCCTTAAGATCATCAAATGATTTCTTCATTTCCTTGGTGACACAGTGCTTCAATTCTTCTATTAAATTTCTATTCCACAACTTACTTTTTTCGAATGAATTAATAGATGTTACACAGCTAGGATTTTTAATAACTTTGCCTTTAAGTTCATTTTTAGTAGTACAGTTGACCCTCTCTAATAATTTATTAATATTTTTAAATCCACACGCATAAGCCAATTCATCTTCCAAATCTCTATGTTGTTGTAAAACAAAAATTTTATATCCATATTTTGTTAACAACAAAATATTTTCTTCAATATTTTTCAAACAATGAGGGAAATTTAAAATTAAATCGGTATCTATAAGAAGATATATTTCAGACATGTTCGGCTTAGGTAAGTTACCAAAGTATCTTTCAAACTTCCTACTTTCGGTTTGAGCTAAATTAATAGTTTCTTTTTTTCCTTCTATCCCTAAGTGATGTAATAATGCTTTTTCAGTAGGACCTTCTGCAATAAATACTAGACGCTGTTTCATCACAATTACATCTCAATCTTCAAATAAAATTTCATCTAATAAATTAGTGTCAGGGATAGTTCCAAGAACATCATTTCTAACATAATTTACAATAGATCTATCATTCTTTTTGAAGTGATCCTCAGCTTTTATAAATTCAGAGTTCCCATCTATATCTCGTTTTATAAATAAATAACTATGAATAGGATAGTTCATCTCTAAAACTTCATAATTATGCGTGGTATAAAACAATTGAGATGTATGACTAATCTTTTGTATTATCAGATTTAGCATGTTTTTTTCAATTTCACATTGGACATGAGACATATTTTCATCTAGTACATAAGTAAAACTTCTATTTTGAGGAAGATTGATGACTCTTGATAAAAATTTAGCTAGTTTAATTGCTTCATATGTACCCTGAGAAAGTAAGTGTCTATCTTCGATGACAGTACCGATAAGACTCATCTGTAAACTCTTGTTATTACAAAAATTTATAAAGAACCCTTTTGGAGTATCGCTATTTTGCTCAGATGCATATGCAACATTTTTAATTGTTGGGTCGAATGTTTTAAGGCACCTCTCTAAAATATTTTTATCTAAATTTATATCTTTAAAAAACTTATTTTCAATATCGCAAGACAAAAAGTTTTTAGCAGATGCAAAATAATATTCATCAAAATCACGATGGTTTTTATTGTCTACATTATCGATATTAGTAGAAAAAATAACATTTTGACCAATACTGTTTTCATCAACTGTTTCTAATTTTTTCCTTAAAGAATTAATACTATCCTGCTTATTAATAGGAATACATTTGTAAGTATATTTCCAAGAGTGTTCCTTTAACTCTTTTTTAGTTAAATCGAATTCGACATCCAGACTATGCAGGTGATCATATCGTGTATTAACCTCTGTAATATAGTCTCTAAGTTCTTCTTGAGGCTTACGGGCCAAATCTAAAATATAAATAGGTTTAGCCGCAATAAATTCGACACTAAAGGATATTTTTTCCTCATGGCTTCTTAAGCCATCTTCCAGAAAACCAGATATTGATCCTTCAGAAATAAAGTCTTTAATAGCATAAAGAATTTTAGTAAAAGATGTTTTACCACTTGCGTTAGCACCAGAAATCAATACTAAACGCTTAACTCGAATATTAGGGAAATTCTCTAAAAACTCATAAGGTATTGTATTATTTTTAATTTTTTTAGGATATGTAAGATCCAATTCACAATCTTTAAAACTATACCAATTCTTAAGATGTAACTTTGTAAAAATCATAACATTTTCCAATTTTTGGAAGTAAAGCAAAATAACTACTATACATTAAAATTAAAAATTTAAATATTCCTTGCTATACTTAAATGATGTGCTTAGGCAAGTGCATTCACTGGGCGATGTTCTTTTGATCGGAATAATCATCTTACTAACAGTAGTTGGTTTCTATCTCGCTTCTAGCTTGGGAGAAATCAAATTCATGAAACTTAATGAAACTACAGCTTTAGCAAAGGAGATAAATATGATTAAAGACTCAAACACTCTAGTCCATACAAAAAATACTACTTTTAACACTTCTTTTAAGCAGGCAAGCATGCTTGAAAATATACAAATGTTTATAGTAGGTATGGTTAGCTCCGCATGGGGAGCATTTGCCTAAGCATTTCAAATTAAAAATTAGATAATTCATTTAACATAAAACCTCTTATGAGAAATTAGACTATAAGTCCAAAGTCGAAATGTCCAGTTTCTCCAAAGATTTCAATGCTCTTTTTTAAGGAAAGGCTGTTCCTCCTTAAATCTTGGATCTATAAGCTTTTTCCTCTCTTTCTCTTGCTCTTTTTTCAAATTATCAACTATTTTTTTTACTCGATTAAATTCTTTTTCTCTTTCAGACTTTATTAGCTTTTCTATCCGTTGCTCATTTTCTATTTTATTTAATTCTAAATATTCATCGTTTTTTATTTCCTCCGCTAATAAACCAATATATAACGCATTAGCTTTTTCGATTACTCCTTCTGACTTTGCTAGTGCCATTGCCCAAAGACCTGGCCGTTTTTCTCCAGTTGAAAATTCTGTTAATGCTATTTCATAAAAAGCTTGTTCATTTTTTTTATTAAGTATAATTTTTTCTTTAATTTTTTTAAAAAAAATCATCAGATTCATTCCCTATATAATAGTCATTCAATGAAGTTATGATCTCAATAATTTAACTTCTTTTACAAGCTTATTTTTAAGAAATGGCAATAAAAAACCCCGACATCCTGTCGGGGTTTTTCGTATTTGCGTCTTAGGGTCAACTCCTGTCATCCCTCACGATCCTGGTGTTTTGCTTATTATGATTGTTTTATGCTTTGGAGCATCCTGCTCGCTATGGGTTCATGATAGAAAATTAGAGGGAATCTGCCTATTCGCCAATACCTTAAAATGTTGTACGTTGTGGCTTACAAAGCTTAAAAATTATCCTTAGATTTATCCGCACATTTTGTGGATATTTTAACCACTATAAGTCTTGATTGAATTCAGAAAAATTTAAAATTGGTTGTTTTTTAACCTATTTTATAGGCAAAAAGTGACAATTCCGTTTAAAAAAGCGCCGACATGTAACGAGGTCGGCTTTTGGATCGTTTTTTGAGTTTTTAAATTAGGCTAATTGATTGATATTACAGGGTTATTACAAAACGATTTCGCATAACGCCCATTATGTTAAATGGACATAATTTCAGTCATTAAATTCGTCCATACATGATTGAATTTCGTAAATAAAATTGGTTTTAACCTCTTTTTTTTCATTAATGTCCAAAATAAATTTCCGCCAGTCTCCTCCTGTATGAGCATTCATAACTTGATGTAATTTTTCACACAAAGGAATTAAATGTTCAAAACTTATTTCGTTTAAGCTTACTGATGTCATTTCGCTATTTTTTGTGAAATATAAACCAAACTGTGCCCAACCCTCATCAGGATTGAACTTATATTCATAACGATAAGGGTGTTCCTTCCCATCCAATAATGTGAATATTTCAATGGCTAAGTCATTGAGTAAATTTAATTGATCTTCCAAAATTTGCACCTATCATTAAATTATTTATTTTAAATATTTCCTAAAATTAACATAATACGCCTTATGCGAAGTGCATAAAGAATGGGAGCTAAAAGCTCCCATTTCTAATTTTACTCATAACTAAAAATTTCAATAAAAAATATACGCTCAAATTTAATTTAGACTATAAGAAATCAATACGAAAATAAGGCTAAAGCCATGAATAGTATCGATCCTCACCAAAAAATAAATCGAATAAAAGATGAAAGTATTGCCCCACAACAATTAGGCACACTGACTTATCGACTATCTTTGACTCAAAAGTTTGTCACTTGGTACAACACCCACTACGAAAGCAACTGGTTTTGCCTAAACTGTGAAAAAGATGATGAAACAGTGATGGATCCAAACACTGTAAAAGATCATTTTGAAAATCAAGTCATCCAATGCCAAAGGTGTGACATCAATGACTCACAAGGTGGTTTACCATCAGGAAAAAGACGAGATCGAGAAGCATGGAAATCCGCACAATCCATTGTTTCACATAGCTTTGATCCTGAAATCATAAAGGCTACTAAAAAAAGATCCTGGGAACGCTTTGAACGGATCCAGTCCGGAGAAACCACAATTGAAGATGAAGAAGCAGTACTACTCATGCAGTGGCGTGCCTTAAATAATCTGCTTAAAAGCCAGGACTAAAATCATTATCCGGATCATGATTCTTGATCTTTTCAGGAGTGACTGCCTTTTCCCTCATCTGCAAAGGCACACGTTCGATGACTTGCCGCTTCATGAATGCCAATTCTTCATCAATAGCGGCTATCTGAATAACTGAATTCTTTAACTGTTGGCCCAGATCACTTAAGTATTCTAATTTCTCAAGTCGATCAAAGGATTCGGTATTCAATAGGTCTATATACGTCTGTAAATCATGCTGAATCAACCTAAAAGGTTCTGTCATTTGATGATCTTTCAATAAAGCTTGCAACATTTTTTGTTGTAGAAACAATAATTTTTCTTGAGCATACCAACGCTGCCGTGTCCGTGGTGTTTCTGCTTGCTTGCTCAACGCTTCAATCTCTTTTCGATTTTTTAATTCAGCCTCATAAAATGAACGATACAACTCATAATGATTTTCAGCACGTAACCGATTAATTTCAGTAGTCATCTTTTCCCGTTCGGCCATTAATTCCGGCTCTTTCTCACGCGCAAAACGCACCGCCTTATTCATCACGGGGACATCTTGCAACTGCGTCCCATACTTTTGATTGTAATCCCGATTCGACAAACAACTGACCAAACTAGGCACTTCCACCTGAATACCACGGATCTCCACCATTTTGATGGGGGCATAACGCCTCAAACTGTCATTAATCAATTCTTCAGTCTTCTGCCTATACAACTGCAGCTGCGCTTTCCCCATCCCCAATACATCAGCCGTCAGCTTTTGCGCGCCACCTTTCTGCGGATCCTTCGGGTTATAACGCTTAAAAAACTGCTCAGCTGTCCGATCGATCCCATCCACATGCCGTTCACTATACATAAAATGCAAATGCGGTTGCTCTTGCCCACCCAACGATCCAACATGATTATGAATGGCACACGTAAAGGGATAGCTATAGCGGTCTGCAAACTCAGTAATAAATGCCTCAGCCAATTCAATCCGCTGCGCCTGGTTCAACTCTTTCGGTAAAGCCACCACCAAACTGGAACAGGTACGGCCATTACTGCGTTCATAAATATCTGCAGCATCCCAAAACTCAGCCGGATTTCCTTCAGCAAAATTTGGCAGATTGCCGGATCTCACAAACTCAATCTGCTCCGAAGCCGATTCCTTATAATTTTTAAAGTGCGAAGTCCGGGTAATGTAGTGAAACCGGTTCTTGGCCGTGGCAGCATTTTTTACTTTCCCCGATCGGGTTTTCACGGCCTTTTTGCTTGTGTGTTCCAGATTGCAATAGAACATAATCCCACCTTCAAATTCACGGAGCCTCGCAGAGCCTGCGGAGCACGAGGAGAAGTGTTTTTAATTCGATATAATTGCGTAGTAATTATATCGAATTAAAAACACGGAAACGAGCTTAAGAATTAAATAAAATGTTCCCACATTTTATTTAATTCTTCCCGTGCCGGCCTATGCTAAACTGAAAACACAAAAACCTCACCCATTTTATGCTGGAGAATGCGATGGCGGCCCGTGGAAGACCTGCGAAAATACTCACCCCAAATGACCTCACGACATTGCAGCAATTCCTGGAGAAACTTCCCTTCCTCAAGAAAAAACAACAACAGGCTTTGACCCTACTTCAACAATCCAATGGCAGATTTAATGACCAACAACTCAGCCTGTTCAAAACAGTCGACCGAGAGAAAAACCAGTTTCTAACAAGACAGGCTCTCATTGAACAAATCAAACTGAAGGACAAAAACCAACAGCCCCTCTTGGCCAACGAAATTGAAATTCTGACCTTACTCAATCAAGCAATGGATCAGGATAATTTCTTCCGCCTAGATCGTGCCCTAGAGTCTTATCAGAAAATTGAAAAAGCAGCCCTAGACAATCGAATCCGGCTGGAGAATGAACACAAACGTGAAATTTTGCAGAAAAGTCACAAAGAACTGACAGAAGCCCAGAAAAAACGCAATGCAGAAAACCAACTCAAATACGCGATAGGAGGTGTAGTTCAATCGCTTTATAAAGACCTCAATCTTCAGATCCAGCACAGTGATATTCCCCTACTCAGAGATGCCCTCCTACAGAGCATTATTTGGGAAAAAACCATTAAAGAAACCACAATCTATAAAGAGATCCAAAACAACACCGAAGATATCAAGGAAGAAACAAAATTATTCCAGCGTATGCTTGAAGATTTGCCAACCTATAAAATCAATGGGAAAGATTTTCACAAGGTACTCATTCAAAAGCACAGTAAAAAGCCATAAAATGCGATTACAGCCTGTTTTTGGCTCAATCCTATAACCCTACATAAAAAATGTAAACAGGGCTAAAAATGCGAAATAAGCCCTTTTACGCTTCAACCCTAAATGAATCCTTAATTTATAAATTAAGAAATGCCCTTAAAACTCAAATTAAATACCTAAAAGGTATCTATAGAGCGAGTGTCTACGAGCGACACAATGAAAAGTCGCGTCTAGACCCTCTGAAAAACCGTTTTTAAGGCTGTATAGCCTAAAAAAGCATAAATCACATGCTAAACCTGGCTTCTAGATCGAGCATAGCGAGCAAAAAGCTTTATGAGCGAAGCGAATTCATTATGCTCTTGCCTTTGCTTTTGCTCTTTTTAACTTCACGTAAACATGAACCAAAAAATTGCCCCAAGAATCGAGCGAGAGCGAGATTTAATAGAGTTTGAGCGTAGCGAAAACATAGGGCAATTTTTAATGTTTTGTGTTTTTAATTGCTTTTAAAATATTTTTAAAAGCTTTTAGACTATCTGAAAGCTTTATATAGCAATGCTTTCAAAACCAATATGACTACGTTTACCTACCAATATGACTACGTTTACCTACCAATATGACTACGTTTACCTACCAATATGACTACGTTTACCTACCAATAATCTACAGTATATTTTTTGTAGATTTAACTACATTTACCTTGCATAAATCTACATAATATTTTATATAGACTTATATCGGTAAATAATAAAGTAGATAAATAGCATGCGAGATCTTGTTGTTAAGGATAATGCTCTAATTAATGCTAGCTATAACCTCGATTTAGTTGAACAGCGTTTAATTCTCTTGGCTATTGTTGAAGCAAGAGAAAGTGGTAGAGGTATCAATACTAATGACCCACTAGAAGTACATGCAGAAAGTTATATCAACCAATTCCAAGTAGCGAGACAAACAGCTTATCAAGCCTTAAAGGATGCCTGTAAAGATTTATTTGCTCGGCAATTTAGCTATCAAGAAATAAATAAAAGAGGAAATATTGAGAATGTTTTAAGTCGCTGGGTCAGTGAAATTAGATATATTGATGATGAGGCGACTGTAAAATTAATTTTTGCTCCTGCTATTGTTCCTTTGATTACACGTTTAGAAGAACAATTTACAAAATATGAATTACAACAAATTAGCAATCTTAGTAGTGCTTATGCAGTTCGATTATATGAGTTATTAATTGCATGGCGTAGTACAGGGCAAACACCAATTATTGAATTAGCTGAATTTAGAAAAAAAATTGGTGTATTAGATGATGAATACACTCGTATGGGAAACTTTAAGGATCGTGTCCTTAACTTAGCAGTTGCTCAAGTCAATGAGCATACAGATATTAAAGTTAAATGTGAGCAACACAAACGAGGAAGAAACATTGCTGGTTTTTCATTTTCCTTCAAACAGAAAAAAGATGCTGCATTAAATACCATAAATAAAAATGCTAAGACTTTAGATGTATCTCTAAAACTTACCGATGCTCAACGCCATATGTTTGCGCATAAAATGTCTGAATTACCTGAAATGAGTAAATATTCTCAAGGAACTGAAAGCTATCCTCAGTTTGCAGTTCGTATCGCAGAAATGCTCCAGGATTCTGAACGTCTCAAAGAGTTGTTACCTTATCTAATAAAAGTTGGGTATATGCCATTAGATAAAAAGGACACAGTAAATGGCTAAATTATCACTCAGTGAAGTATCTAAACGTTTTAAGATAAGCCGTTCTACTTTATACAGAGCTATAAAGGAGGGGCGTTTATCTAGAGGTGCTGATGGTCTTTTTGATATTGCTGAAGTTGTACGTTGCTTTGGCGAACCAACAAAAATACAGGATCAGTCAAACTCAACTTCTCCCCCTCAAAATGATGCAGATTTACGCCAATTAGTTGATTTCATGAAAAAGGAAATTGAAGGATATAAGGATCGTGAAAAACGCTATTTAGATCAAATTGACCGCTTCCAATTACTATTAGGACATAAAGAAGATGAAGAAGAATTATCTCATGATACACCTATAACACCCCACAATGACACACCATGCGACACAACAAATGAAATGGTTGAATCATTTGAAAATAAAAGATTTAATAATAAAAATAAGTCTCATGAGATACCAATGGAACATACTAATGACACACTACGAGACATATCAGTAACACACCATGCAACAAGAAAAAAACGTGGCTTATTTGGACGAGTCCTGAATGCCGTATTTAATGAGGATTAAACTCTTAGAGGAGTTTTGAGCATGAAAATACTGAAAGAGATCCTACAAGCAGTTGCCTTTTTGCTGATTGGCATTCCGATCATGATCATGGCTAGTATTTCAGATCAACGAGCCTTTAAAAAGGAGCGAGAACAACGTGGAAAAGCCCAAGAGCAAAACAGATGATTGTTCAGTAAAGTTTACCAATGAAAATCAAAATTGAGTATAAAACAGGCATATTGTGTGAATAATCCATAAAAAACACTGATTTAAATCAAGTTATGTATTGAATTTCGCATAAGTTGTATTATGCTAATTTTAGTTTTTCTAATAGAGATAGAGGAATCTTTTACAAGTTGGCTGTCTAGAATCTCCCAAGTGAAAGTCTCCTGTTATTTCAGCACACATAATTTGTCTTACTTGAGAATCATAGGTAAAATATTCAATAACTTTAAAATAAAAATTTGGGTAAATTATGGATATTTATCAAGATTGTTCTTGTAGTGGAAATAATGAAAATTGTTTCAAATGTTATGGAACTGGAAGAATTATTGATGAAAATAAAACTTCTACACCAAAATCAATAAAAGTTCTTTCAACTAATCATACAAGATTTAAAAAGGAGAGTTATAAAAAAGAAGTTTTTATTTTAAAAAAAAATATAGATGGAAAAATTTATAAAGAATTTTTGGTTAAGTGTAAAATATGTGCGAAATTGATTGAAAAGATAGAAATAAAAAATCATATCATTAAACATAATTCTATGAATCATATAGAGTCTTCACAAGAAACTAATCTCGTAAAAAAACAAAAAATAACTCTAAGAACATTAATACTCTGCCCCATATGTAATGTTCGTGTAAAAGGAGTTAAATATGAAAAACATATGTTTAAGGTACATGGAAAAAATATCGACTTATCTAATTTTAAAATAAATGTTAGTTCAGGTAGTTTTGGTATATATGATGATGTAATCGAAAAAAAAATAAATAATGATGCTACTAAACTCTATGCACATAATTTTAGAGAGAATGGAAAATTTGGTTCCCATCCAGAACATGATAACTATGATTAGCCTATTTTAAATTAACACAATACATTGTATGTTATTCCAAAGTAGAAATGTCCTACCTAATAACCAAATAGAAATGTCCTATATGGACATTTCCAAGTCAAGCACAGGATTTAGATTTCGTTCTTGAATTGCTGTTTTCTGTGCACGTCTGCTTGGCATCTTTTGAGAACGATTGCGTTTATTTTGTTGTTCTAGTTCTTCATGCTGCTGTTGAATATGGGCTAATACAGAACCCAAACGTTTATTTTCAACAATCTCTCGCTGGTTGAGCTGACTTAATTTATCGAAGATGCTGTAATTGATTTTTCTTCCCTGATATTCAATCGCGACTGTACTATCCGGGTATTCCAGAAACTCAAGATACTTGCCAATCAATCTTTGGTTTTCTTCCGTGTTTTCCAGGAGATATACGCATTTATCATAAGTGATCGTCAGGCTATTCGTGACTCTGCGGGGTTCACGCCAGGTAAAAATATCATCTAATTCTTCGGCTGTTTCAGTGACAGTCCGGTGTAGATCCTTGGGATTAAAGGCCATCTTGGCAAACTTCTGATTGAACTGCTCAATGAAGCAGGGTAGCCAGGCATTGGCTTCGGCAATCGAACTGATGCCTTCCAGACGCATTTCTTTGATCAGACGGTCCTGAAGCGTTCTATTGGCTCGTTCTACACGGCCTTTTGAACCGTACCAGGTTTGTCGGAGACTTTTTTATTTAAGTTAGGCCACCTGACCTAACGGATTAATCTTATCATAGTACATTGCTTCAAACTCAAAAGGCGATACATAACCCAGTGCGCTGTGTACACGTTCTTTATTGAACCAATCGACCCAGTTTAGTGTCGCAAGTTGTACATCTGCTAAACCTTGCCAATCTGCTTTTAAATATTCAATCACCTCTGTTTTGTATAAGCCATTCACCGTTTCAGCCAAAGCATTATCGTATGAATCACCCGTTGTACCGACTGATGCTCGTAAATTTGCTGCTTCTAAACGATTGGTATAGCGAATGGAAAGATATTGCACACCTCTGTCGGAATGATGAATCACGTTCTTTGGCATGCCTCGATCATGCAATGCTTGCTCCAGTGCATCAAGTACCATATCTGTATTCATCCGTGTTGATACTTTCCATCCAACAATTGCTCGCGAGAACACATCAATAATAAATGCAGTGTAGACCCAGCCAGAATTGGTTTGAATATACGTAAAGTCACTGACCCATAATTGGTCAGGTCGATCAGCACTAAAATTCCGTTTCACTAAATCATCTGCTCGTTTTTGATCATCTCGGCTGCGGGTAGTTTGTTTGTTCTTACCACGCCAAACACCTTGTATATCTAGCTTCTGCATCAATCGAGCAACTGTACAACGTGCAATAACATAGCCTTCACGTTTCAATTTTTGCCAAACTTTACGTACACCATATCGACCTAAACTTTCTTTCCAAATACGTTTGATTTGCTCTGCATGATGTAAATCATGCAGAGCACGTTTCGCTCGATGTTCTGGGTTATCAACGAGATCTAAAGCCCGATAATAGGTCGAAGCTGCAATCGGTAAAATTCTACAAATCGCTTCAACACCATATCGATCTTTATTGTTATGGATAAAATCCACCATTATTTGTGTGGGCGGTCGAGCTCCGCCTGGGCGAAAAAAGCGGCTGCTTTGCGTAGAATTTCATTGGCACGCTTTAATTCTTTAATTTCACGTTCCATTTGCTTCATTTTTTCTTGGTCAGATATCTGTTGTACTTTGGCAGGATTTAGTTGATCCATATGCTTTAAATACCAAACACGCAATGTTTCAGGAGTACAACCGATTTTAGGAGCAATAGCTGTGATCGCAGCCCAATTCGATGGATAATCTTTTTCAGATTCAATCAATAGTTGAACCGCTCTTTCTCTGATTTCAGGGGTATATTTTAATTTTGTCATCGGGATAGTCTCTCAGAATATTGACTCTCCGACAAACCCGGTACGGTTCA
>NZ_CP048665.1 GCF_015218165.1 Acinetobacter piscicola
ATGAGAGATTTAGTTGTAAAAGACAATGCCTTAATCAACGCAAGCTATAACTTAGACTTAGTAGAACAACGTTTAATTTTATTGGCTATTGTTGAAGCAAGGGAAAGTGGGAAAGGGATTAATGCAAATGATCCATTAGAAGTTCATGCAGATAGTTATATCAATCAATTTGGTGTACACCGTAATACAGCTTATCAAGCCTTAAAAGATGCTTGTAAGGATTTATTCGCGCGTCAATTTAGCTATCAAGAGAAAAAAGCTAATGGGAATATCCGAAATGTTATGAGTCGTTGGGTATCTCAAATTGCTTATAACGACAATGAAGCAACTGTAGACTTAATATTTGCACCTGCTGTTGTTCCCTTCATAACCCGACTGGAAGAACAATTTACTAAATATGAATTACAGCAAGTTAGTAGTCTTAGTAGCGCTTATGCCATTCGCTTATATGAGCTTCTAATTCAGTGGCGAAGCACTGGTAAAACCCCAACCATAGAACTACAAGAATTTAGAAAGAAGTTAGGCGTTCTTGATAATGAATATTTACGGATGGCTCATTTAAAAGAGCGTGTTTTAGAGCTTTCAATTAAACAAATAAATGAGCATACGGATATAACTGTAAAATATGAACAGCATAAAAAAGGTCGATCAATTTCAGGTTTTTCTTTTACGTTTAAACAGAAGAAAAAGGATAATCCATCAATAGAAAGAGATCCGAATACCTTAGACCTTTTTTCAAAGATGACCGATGCTCAACGGCATATTTTTGCAAACAAACTTTCAGAACTCCCTGAAATGGGTCGCTATTCACAAGGAACTGAAAGCTATCCTCAATTTGCTGTTCGTATTGCTGAGATGCTACAAGACTCTGAAAAAATCAAAGAACTAGCCCCATACCTAAAAAAAGTGGGATACATGCCATCAAATAAAAAGGACATAGTAAATGGCTAAGTTATCGCTAAGTGAAGTATCTAAAAAATTTCATATTGATAGGTCAACCATTTACAGAGCTGTACGTAATGGGCGTTTATCACGCTCTAGTGATGGTCAATTTGACCTTTCGGAAGTGATTAGATGCTTTGGGGAGCCTGAGCAAACATCTCAACAAATTGAATCTTCTACATCAGATAGCGATGAATCTACAAAAAAACTCATTATTCATTTAGAAAATGAAGTTAAAAAATACCAAGAACGTGAAGAGCGTTTAATGCAGCAAATCGACCGTATGCAGACGCTTATTGAGTTAAAAACTGTTGCACCCGCCACGGCAGCGCCACAACAAGATGCTACGGCATGCGACACCGATATGCCACAGCATGCGACAACACAACAAGACAATGATAATAAAAAGAATAATGAATTAAATATTGTAGAAAACGTGGCAGTGCCACAGCAAGAAACTACGGCATACCACACCCAAACGCTACAGCATGCCACGTTGCAAAATGTGGCAGTGCCACAACACAAAAAACGTGGATTATTTGGCCGTGTGCTAAATGCTGTTTTTGATCATGACTGAGCAATCTAGGGAGAGAAATCATTCCGAAACTGAAAGACATTGCCCTGGGAATTATTGTGGCCCCGCTGCTGATCCCGATCATGCTGATTGCATCGTACCAAGATAAAAAGGCACTCAAAAAAGAGTTGGATGAACGCCAAAAAGAAAAAGACCAGGCATCCTGATTATTCAATTGAGCTAATCAAAAGTGTGGAACATTGCTCACTTATTAAGCGTGGAACGTGAAAAGTCATAAAAAAAGCCCAAACAGTGATGTTTGGGCTATAAACTTTGAAATAAGTATTTGAATTTCAAAATAAATTATAACACATTTCGTATAAGGTGTATTATGTTAATTTTAGAAAATCTAAAATAATTATTGATAATTTTTTTTTGAAAATTTAACATACCTTCCGATTGGTATTTTAGGTATGATTACTTATGAACAGTGTGTTACTCGCTTATGTATTACTTGGATTTGCAATAGTTTCCGAAGTGATTGGAAGTAGTTTTTTAGTTAAATCGGAAGGGTTTACAAAACTTTTTCCAAGCGTGATGGTCTTTATTTTTTTTAGCACGGCATTTTATTTATTATCACAAGTTATTAAAACAATCCCTTTAGGTATCGCATACGCTATATGGGCTGGTGTTGGGATTGTTCTAACTGCTGTAGTTGGCTACTTTGTTTTTAAACAGACACTAGATAATCCTGCTTTAATTGGAATTGGTTTTATCGTATCTGGCGTAATAATTATTAATTTATTTTCGCAATCAGCAGGTCATTAAGTGAAAGAAATTCGGCAACAAAAGAAGCAACCAGAGGTTATTCGAAAGCGCATCCTTGAACAGGCAACTATTCTTGTTTCTCAAAAGGGTATTTCTGGTGTTTCTATTCAAAATATTGCTACAGCAGTAGGTATAACAAAAGGGGGGGTATTTCACCATTTCCCGAATAAAAAAAATTTGATAGAAGAAATGTTCAATCAAATAATTCTTGATTTAGATCAAACAGTTGAATACTTGATTAAACGCGATCCAACAGAATATGGTAAATTCACACGAGCTTATATTCATAGTTCTTTTATCCATCAAATAGATGGGGTGGTTTCTGCTTGGTCAGCGTTATCAATGACTATGATCACAGAGCCTACCTTTAATAAAATTTGGATGGAATGGCTAAAAAATAGATTATCTCAACATGCAGAAACGGATAGTCATCCTGATTTAGAGTTACTTCGTTTAGCAGCAGATGGGTTGTGGCTACAAAGTATTACCGGAGTCATTGATGATGAGCAATGTTCAAAATTAGAAGACGATCTGCTTAATCGAACCTATTTAACATAAAATCTCTTATTCGAAATTTGAACTGTAAGCCCCAGATAGAAAAATCCAGTGCATAGAACGGCACTGTTGCAAATAGGCTGACATGATAAGCTAAATATCTTATTTATTTCGAGATACAGCAGATGAATCCCTTCCACGGTCGGCACTTTCAAGGTGAAATCATTCTTTGGGCTGTTCGTTGGTATTGTAAATATGGCATCAGCTATCGTGAACTTCAGGAAATGCTGGCCGAACGTGGAGTGAATGTTGATCACACCACAATTTATCGCTGGGTTCAGCGTTATGCTCCAGAAATGGAAAAACGTTTACGTTGGTATTGGCGTAATCCTACAGATCGACATTTATGGCATCTGGATGAAACTTACGTAAAAGTGAATGGCAAATGGGCATATCTATACCGTGCAGTTGACCAACGTGGCCATACTCTTGATTTCTATCTTTCTGCTAGACGAAATACCCATTCAGCTTATTGTTTTCTTGGAAAAATTTTAAATAATGTGAAGAAGTGGCAAATTCCACAAGTGATCAACACGGATAAAGCACCCACATATGGACGTGCTTTATCACGGTTAAAACGGGAAGGTAAATGTCCACCAGACCTTGAGCACAGGCAGATTAAGTATAAAAATAACGTGATTGAATGTGATCATGGCAAGCTAAAGCGGATCATCAGGGCCACATTAGGATTCAAATCTATGAAGACGGCTTATGCCACAATTAAAGGTATTGAAGTCATGCGTGCACTACGTAAAGGACAAGCATCGTCATTTTATTATGGTCAGCCTCAGGGTGAAGTGTGTCTAATCAACAGGGTTTTCGGTCTCTAAGTACTTTTTAAAGGGAACATCATCGACTCAAATCTCTATTTGCAACAGTGCCCCATGAAGTGCCTGCCTGCGTCTGTTAGCCGAACGCCCCGCGCATGGCGCTCAAATAGCAGGACACCAAGGTTATCCTCCAGCGCTTTCACACGCGCGCTGACGCTCGACTAGCTGATACCAAGTGCCTTGGCCGCATGCCGAAAATTCAGATGCTCGGCGACGGCGATGAACTGAACAAGGGAAATGAGCGGTATCCTGCCAGACAGGATACCGACATTCACGAGGTTTCGATGGTTAGTGCGCCGCATCGGAGCGGGCCTGCTACCAGTCGTCGGTTAGACGACTGGCGACTTCTCGGTGGCAGCCCCACGGAGCCGAAGGAGCACCAGCCCCAACGAAACCAGTACCGCCATCGCCGTGGCGTAACAGATCACGGGCCACGCTGTGTCACCGTTTAAAAGTGCCACCGCCAATGTCCCGACAATGCTGACTATCAGGCTTTGAACGCAGAAGTAGAACGCGACCGCTGATCCCGCGATGTCGTCGAACTCTGCCAAAGCGCCGTTCGCGGTAACGGACACCGTGAAGACAATACCGACCGCGACAACCCACATCGGTAGGATGAAGGTGAGGAATGACGGCGAGCCGTAAAGTTCGCCGATCCCCAACAGGACCGCTCCGCAAACAAGCAACGCCATCCCACGCGCCACGCATCCTGCGATGCCCCATCTGGCGACAAAGGACTTCGCGAAACGGGTTGTCACGATCATTACAAGCGCGACAGTGGCGAAGGCAAAGCTGAATCCGATCTCGGAATATTCCGCTTGGCCTATGAGCACACGGGGAGCCGTCGAGAAGAAGACGAAGTAGGTGCCCATACCGGCGCTAAAGCCGACAGTGTAAACCCAAAAAGCCGGACTCGCGAAGATCGGCAAGACAGATCGGCGCGTCTTGACTTGATCCAGAGGGCGGGTTTCGTGCCACCTGAAACCCGCATTTAGGAGTGCGAGCATCGCCAGTATAGCCAAAGTAATGAATATCGCCTGCCATCCCAAGAACTCGCCGATCAATACTCCGGCGATAGGGCCGAGCGCAGGCACGAACGCCAGCATCGAACTGAAAAGGCCGTAGATGACGACACCCTCAGGACGGTTGGCATAAACGTCGCGAACCGTCGCGAACGTCGCCACCAGCATGGCCGACGCGCCCACTGCTTGAAGTAGACGGAAAGCGACAAAGGCCGGTGCAGTTGAAGACCAAGCTGCTCCCAGAGACGCAATGACGAAAGCCGTTGCGCCCGCAAGTAGAATTGGCCGTCGCCCGATTCTGTCTGAGAGCGGACCAAAAATCACCTGGCCCACGCCGAGCATCACCATATAGAGGCTCAACGTGAGTTGGATCATAGCGGGCGTCGTGTTCAGGATGCCGGGCATCGCTGGAACGACAGGGAGATAAATATCCATCGCCAGTGAAGCGAGGATGTCGAAAGGAGCCATCAGCAGCAGTGCTGCCGGCAGCGTATAGGCCCACGCGGGGCGTGTGGTGGTCATGACGAATCAACCCTCGATTAAGGAATACCGGGCGACGTCTGCTCGTCAGCAATCAGATGAGACTAGCCTTACAGAGCGCCGCAACAACAATACTGGTTGTTGCGGCTTACTTGTCTGCTGACTTGGAATTTCCCATCTGATTACTCCACGCTTACGAATATGAATTGCTACATTTTATCCGATTATCTTTTGCTTCGCAATGCGGCATGGGCGCACTCAGCGTTCCAGCCCCCTCTGCCGCCCTAAATGCTTGCTCCAATGCATCGAGCACCATATCTGTATTCATCCGTGTCGATACTTTCCATCCAACAATTGCTCGTGAGAACACATCAATAATAAATGCAGTATAAACCCAGCCTGAATTTGTTTGAATATACGTAAAGTCACTCACCCACAGTTGGTCAGGATGATCAGCAGTAAAATTACGTTTTACCAAGTCATCCGCTCGTTTTTGATCATCTCGGCTACGGGTGGTTTGTTTGTTCTTACCACGCCAAACACCTTTTATACCTAGCTTTTGCATTAATCGAGCAACAGTACAGCGCGCAATAATATAGCCTTCACGTTTCAGTTTTTGCCAGACTTTACGTACACCATACCGACCTGAACTTTCCTTCCAAATTCGTTTAATCTCCTCAGCATGATGCAAGTCATGTAAATCTCGCTTTGCTCGATGTTCTGGATTTTCACAGAGATCTAGAGTCCGGTAATAGGTTGAAGGTGCGATCGGTAAAATTCTACAAATCGCCTCGACTCCGTACAGCTCTTTATTATTATGGATAAAATCCACCATTATTTGTGTGGGCGGTCGAGCTCCGCCTGGGCGAAAAAAGCGGCTGCTTTACGTAGAATTTCATTGGCGCGTTGCAGTTCTTTATTTTCGCGTTCGAGTTGTTTGATACGTTCTTGGTCTGAAAGCTGCTGTACTTTAACTGGATTTTGTTTATCTAAATATTTTTGATACCAAACACGTAGTGTTTCAGGAGTACAACCCTTGCGCAGTATACTGCTCAGGGAGCAATAGCGGTGATCGCAGCCCAATTCGATGGATAATCTTTCTCGGATTCAATCAATAATTGAACCGCTCTTTCTCTGATTTCAGGGGTATATTTTACTTTTTTCATCGGGACATTCTCTCAGAAAGCTTGGTCTCCGACAAACCCGGTACGGTTCAAAAATCTTCCATTGATTTATTTATATCTGTTAAACCAGTCGCATTATGAAATGTAATATAAGTAGAAATTTCAGTATAAATGGTCATGATCTTTTCTAAATTTGAATATCTAAGCGTCTTCATTAATCAACCTTATTGATTATTAGTTTCTTCTTTTAAAGCTCTTTGTACTGTTGCTATCCCTACTTTAAACTTTTCTGCAACACCTCTAAATGTTGAATTTTCTTCAGCCATTGCTTTTCGTATTTCAACATAGTCAACCTTCCGCTTTCTTCCCTTATATAAGCCCTTCGCTTTGGCTTTTGCAATTCCTTCCTTTTGACGCTCACGGATCATGGAGCGTTCAAACTCTGCAAATGCAGCAAGCATCTGAAACATGAGTTTATTTATTGCCGATTGTGCTACATCATGACTGAAGGTCAAATTCTCTTTATGAAAAATAATGGTTATACCACGATCATTCAGACTATTCACAATTTCGTTCAGATCATTTGTATTACGTGCCAGACGATCAATACTATGAACATGCACCGTATCACCTTCACGCAGATAGTCGAGCATTGCATTTAACTGAGGACGTTCACGGCTACCACCGCTTGCCTTTTCAGTAAAGGTCTTATCCAGGCTGATTCCATCTAATTGACGTTCAGTATTTTGTTCAGTTGAACTGACTCGAATATATCCGACCTGATTAGGCATTCTGTACCGTTAGAGTTTAGATAATTAAATACATATTGTACCGAAATTAAATATTAAGTCTATAAATACGGTTTTTGAGTTGCTTTTTAAGACTTTATTTTGTTCCGTTAGGCTATACTCTAAATTTACAGAACATCTCTTATTCGAAATTCGATCGAATGGGAGTAAAAGCCTGCCTCAATTCGAATTAATTTTACGTTTTTTAATTTTAAAAGTTCGTCGCCCAGCAAGTCGGTAAGCAAGGTCAGGATTCCGGCCGTCCAAGTGTTTAACCAAAATTGGCACACCATTCGGTGTTTTACTCATTAAATTATCATTTTCTACATACAGCACTGTTCCTCTTTGCGCTGCGGCAATAAAGCGGTCTCGAAGTACATTTGCAGCTTTGGCAGCAATACCTGATTCATTGTCATCTTCATCAATTAGATCTACTGTTGACATAGTGCCGTACTCCCAATTAGCTGATATATGAATCATATTACAAGTCGGGTAGACAGGATAAAGAACTAGAGACCTTTCTACATATAATGCTCTGATCGACACACACAATAGCTTCTTTCCACATCAAGGTAGGTATTATGTGTGATCTGAATTTTATATTTAATTTCAATAACTTATAAATATTAATGTTTGAGTTTTATTTTTGCCACATAAACAAAATAATATTTAAAATCAAATGCTTATATTTTATAAAAAATTTAAAGCTTAGCATCACACATGATAGCTACCTAAATTAGCTCCATTAGGTAGCTATCATGTGTGTCGATATTAAAAATTATGTTTAATTTCAATGTATTAATAGAATTCAACTCTTTATAATTTTGATATTTTTTTTACAAAGCACGGGATCATCTAACAGAAATTTTTTCCCTTTTTTAATCCTGGATATTTAGAATCGGTAGAAATTTCTTCACTTAAAAATTTAACTGCCTAGAGAGCAAAATGAATCCTATAACTTTTCAGAAACTGGAAAAAATGAATAAGCACTGCAAGGCTTGTGTTAAAGCCTATGCACTTTTGACTTTGTTGAGTCTGGTGACTTTTTTCATCTATTTTTTTAATCGTTTCACATTAGAAATTCTCGTTACGGACACGACTGCTCTATTTCCGGTTATCAAAATGGAAGCGTTGGCACTTGGGATAATGCACATTGTTTACTGCTTCTTTTTTAAATATGTCGATAAAAAACTTCAAATATTCGGCTTAGATTCAAATAATCTGAATGAATACATCCAGCGGAATCAGGCATTTTTCCAAAAATATTAAGGTATGGCTTCTCCAGTGGAACTCATGTCTTGTAATACATCAAAGACAAGTCTCTCAATGCCTGAGCGTGCTTTATCACGGTCTGGATCTAGCCAGGATAGCGACGGGAATTCGGCACAGAGTCCAATAAATTCCCCGTCTTGGGCGGACCATGTCACACTAAATAAATAACGAGCTTCGGTCTTAAAATCGAAAAAAGCTTTCATATATTTTGCCGCGTGTTTAGCCTCAGCTCTCAAATCGTCAATTTCTTGGCGGCTGAGATAATAATCATCAGGATATTTCTGCATGAGTTATCACCATTGTTAATTGAGATTGATTTAAAAAACATCCTATACCTCGGTTTTATTGGACTTCGCCTTCCATTTTTCGTATTTTTTGTTGAGATCTTCCGTTAATACACTCCTAAAATGAGCTTCTGCTTCTTGATATGATGAATTATTTACAATCGAACTTTTCAGTTTTTTCATATATGAAAGTTTTAAAGTCCGGGCACCATGATCAAACCAGGGCTGATTATATTTATCCTTGAATAAGCGTTTTTCTAGGTGATACAAATTTCCGATCTGCTGACGTACCCCACGGTAGCCTAAATAGCCCTCCAAGGCCCGGAAATGGCGTTCAAAATAGGCTTTCTTCTCATCCAGACTGGCATTTTTTTCAATCAGGCTCTGAAACCGCAAAACGACCCTTTTCCCTTGTTCTAGTTGTTCCTTATAGGCTTTATCAGTCAAACGCCAGGTCCAATCTGTGACATGTTTTTCATTGGTCCAATTCTTGGCTTGAAGCTCTTTAATGCTTTTCTTCGGCTTGGTCAGACGTACCAGTTCATATCTACCACAGCTGATTGGATTAACCTCACCAATGTAACTAAAAGACTCTGAACTTGGACAGATCTCAAAGATTTTACGGTTAATCTTCAATAAATCTTGTTTGTCTGTTTTGCTCAAAACTTTTTGAGTTTTTTCATCCAATAAGAAAGCATCACTGGTTCGACAAAACAGGTAAGCCTCTACTTGCACCAAAAAAGCAGGTTCATTTTTATCAAATTTTTCCCAGCATTCACTCTCACTCAGTCCTGGTAAATAACTATAAGTGAAATGAACCAGCAAGCTAAAAACTGGCTCACTGTTCAATCTTCTTCGATAGGTTTGTTGGGCTGTTTCCAGTAAATGATAACGCTCAATCCATTTTGAAATCATACGGCTTGCTTCATCAGTATTCATATTCAATATGAATTTCTTAGCAACAAGATCATATTCGTTCGTCATCATTCCCATGACATGTTTTGTAAAATCTTTAGGAACATAGCTGTAATAAATCATTTTTTTATTACTCTTAAAGTGATTTTAATAAAGTGATTCTATAAGAGATTTATAAAAGATATTTATTAAAAATTCTATAAGAAATTCTTAAAGTCTCAAAAATGCAATTTTTGAGACTTTAAGCATGATTGCGAATCACCTTCGGAGATTCTATAAATAGCAGTTCCCCAAAATGGGCTTGACGACCGCAACTTGATCAAATATAAAACTTTTAGGGTCTTTGATTTTTTGCGTGGACTGCCAATCCATGAGCCAATTCTTTTCTGTTTGGTTCCTGGGTTGCCTACCCATGAATCAGACACACTCCCCCTTCTTGAGGATTGCCAGTCTTTGAGAAGCTTTAGTGGTGAAGCTGCGTGCGTGAGGAAACTCTAGCTGGCGCGGCTACACTAGGGGCTGGCGGGTGTGACTCCCGCTTTCTACCTGTTCACTCATTTTGATGAATGAACACCCTCCACTCCCAAGGTGGAGGTCAGTTGGGCGACAAGGACACGGGATCACGGTGACGTGGCGGTGGGAGTAACTTCCCTCCTAGGCTGAAAGGGCCAAAACCCTGTATTAAAACAGACAGTCAGAGGACTCACGGAATGAGTAACCTCGTGAATAGCTGATAACCAGACGCTTCAAGTCAAAAACAAAAATAAAGACAAGGGCGTAGGTTATACCCACAGGTGGGCTTTTGAGGGCATCGTGAGGTGTCAGGGTTGCAAGGCGAAAGCTGGCGCAATCGGTACTCGATTTTAGGTAGAACAGTGAATTTGTCGGAAGACATTCTGTTTTGCTGTCGAGATCAATGGATAGCTCAAGCCTGTAAGGTCGTCAACATGGTGCTTTTTAGGCTGTGTATGTCGATATGGGTAAGGCGTGAACGTGGATGATTATTAACTACATATTGCATTGTATAAACCTGATACGACTTGGAACTGCGATCGGGGGAGATAGGAATGTAGGTGTTGTATGTAGGAGATCGGCACGGGTTCTGCCAGTTTTCAGGCAACTGAAAACAACTGTTTTAATACTAACTTGGGAAGCAGTTTTGTTTAATGACGAAGCCGTATTGCTTAAAGATTTCTCTTTAATTTGAAGAGGTCTTTATTCAATCGGAGGCAACTTCCGAAAACAGAACTGTGGGAGAGTGACTTAGTAGGGCTTTGCTGTAATGGCAAAGGAAGCATTTCAATTCGAGTGAAAGGCGAGCGTTGAAATGAGTAACGAAAGGACACGCCATTAAGTTGGAGTGTGTAAGAGAATTGGAAGAATGTGGTTTGAGGATGAAGTTTGGCAACTTCATAGACTTGGCGGTCTAAACCCTCCAGCCACATTTGTAAAAATCGACCTAGAAGATCAGATTCGAGTGGCATCGGATCCAGAAATTCCAAGAACCTTGAGAAAACAAGTCAAATCAAAGTCTTTGATCCGACTTTTTAAAAACGGTTAGTGGGGACCTCACTTAAAAAATCCTGACGCAGCCGATTCTGCTGAACGAAATTAAAAATCTGTGTGTCCCTCATCACACATAAATAACTGAGATCAAAGTCCTGAGTACGACTATAAACTGCTTTCCATTTTGCGCTGATTTGCGTTTTAAGCCATTTTCTCTATTTGATATAGGTAATCTTGATAATCAGTGAAAAAACGCGTCTACCCCCTATTTTTTGCCTCTAATCGTTATATCAGAGCGAGTGTCTACGAGCGAACATCAAAAAGTCGTGCCTAGACTCCCTGAAAAACAGCTTTTTAGGCTGTGAAGTCAAAAAAGGCGTAAATCATATGTAGAAAATTGAGCCTAGACCGAGCGAAGCGAGCAAAAAAGTACTATGAGCGAAGCGAATTCCGAGTTGCTTTTGCTTTTTCTAAAACTCACGAAAATATTAACCAAAAAATTGCCCCTCGAATCGAGCGAAAGCGAGATTCAATAGAGTTTGAGCGAAGCGAAAACCAAGGGCAATTTTTCATTCCCTTGGCTTTTAATTATTTTAAAGTTTTTAAATGCTTTTAAATGGCTTGAAAGCCTTATGAATAAAGGGTTTTAGCTCTTATATGTCCACGTTTACCTTGCAATATGTCCACGTTTACCTTGCAATATGTCCACGTTTACCTTGCAATATGTCCACGTTTACCTTGCATTAGTACACAAATAATATTAACGTGTACTTATACACAATAAAAAAATAGTGGCT
>NZ_CP048666.1 GCF_015218165.1 Acinetobacter piscicola
TTTCTTTTCAGGTTCTTTGTCAATGCCTTGCTCTTTATAGCTTCGCATATCAATACGGCTGTCAATTTGGTGTTTTTCTAAATGGCTGTTGCATAAATCTGCCCATCTTTGGCGTAGGTCTTTAATATCGGTTTTTCGTTCCTGGTAACTCTTGCCTGTATTGTCTTTTTTAGCTCCGCCACGTTCAGGATTTTTGCTGTTATAGCGTTTGAAATATTGCTCTGGATCTCGTTCGATTCCATCTTGCAGGCGTTCATTAAACATGAGGTGGACGTGAGGCTGATCATTGCCGTCCATTGCTTTAGGGTTATGAATGGCAAATTGATACGGATATTTTGAGCCGATCTCGGACTGAATGAAATCCTCAACCAGTTCTAGGCGTTGCTTGGCATTCATCTCCCTTGGTAAAGCTATTTCATATTCTCGGTAGGTACTGCCATTTTTGCGCTCGTAAAGGTCGGCTGCCTGCCAAAAGTTAATCGGATTATGTTCTGCCCATTTCGGCATGTTTCCATAGTCACTATGTTCAAGGTCAATTTTAGCCTGTTCCTCTTTTTTCTTTTTTTCTTCATCCCGATCTATATATTCGGCATGCGGTGCTGCCTTGCCTGCCTTACCGACTTTGACACTTAAACGAGCAATCGCCATTAGGTTTTATCCTGTTCCTTTTTTTGGTTGCGTTCCTTCTTAAACGCTCTTTGATCGAGTATCGAAGCAAGCACCATAATGATGATGAGTAGCGGTGCTGCGATCACGCCAAAAATAATATCTTTGATCTTTCCCAATACCTGTTTTAGTTGCATCTTGTTGCTCCTAGCTTTGGTACTTCTTTTTTTCATTCAATTTTCAATTGAACGAAAAAAAGAAGTTTCAGGGTTTTAGGGATGAAGTCCCTAACGTGCTTAGGTTTCTCAATGAAATTGAGAAACGTCTAAGCGCGCCATCAAATTTTTGATGGAAGTGCAGGCGACAATCTCTAGAACGACTTTAACAAAATTACGTTACTCGGACGTAATTATTTTGTTATCGTTCTTTGAGTATTGAGCCTGTACTTTTGCGGTATCTGAATTAATGGAATTGAATATGAATAATGATTGGCTTTCTGAAAAAATCACCTATATTTCTGCTTTAAAGAATCCAAGTGATGCTCAAAAACTTTTATTGGAATTAGCGAAAATCCAATACCGTACACCCGACCAAGAGAAAAAACTTAATGCCCTGATTAAAGCTGAAAAAGCCATTGATCGAGCGAATAAGCAAAAAGTAGCTGTTAGAAAATTACTGAATGCAGAAAAGGAAGCTGAACGAAAAGCTCGTACACGACACCTCATCCAATTAGGCGCACTTTTTGAAATTGCAAACTTAGATGAAAGAGATCCTGCCGAATTACTGGGAGTTCTGCTTAAAACTGCTGAAATCGACCCCAATGATATGAAATGGCAAATTTGGAAAGATTTAGGACAAGATGTATTAAACCAACGTAAGAAATAAAATAATAAAAACTATGATTCTATCTAGTGATACCAATAGATAGAATCATAGTTAAACTCTTAATTACTTATCGAGAAGCCGTTCTAGGATGATACTGTATTGTTCATCTACATTTTCTCAGAATTTTGAACACCCTCCATTAATTGACTAAGATGGCGATTCAACTAAACTGAAAGTGCTGTTCGCAATACCACTAAGGGTATCAGCGAGAACAGCACTTTCAGTAAAGGAAAGAGTCCGTAATGGCTAAAAAGACAATTGCGAAATTTGATATCTCGGCAACCGCACCAGAGGGTTTTGAACATGAGCCTGACGCAACAGGTGGTTTTTGGTGCCATAAACCGCTTAACACTTTGCCGCCGGGTGATTTTATATCGCCCTACTCGCGTCATAAAACCTTACCAACTCCGGGAATCGAAAAGCGTAAAGCCTGGATAATTGGTGGCGGTGTCGGAGGACTTGCCGCTGCATTTTATTTAATTCGCGATGGTCATATGCCCGCCGAAAATATCACTATTTTAGAAGAAATGAGGGTAGAAGGCGGCTCTATGGATGGTGCGGGTAACCCTGAAGACGGTTACATCATTCGCGGTGGTCGTGAAATGAACTGGAACTACGACACCCTCTGGGATCTATTCCAGGACATTCCCGCCCTTGAACTTCCCGAAGGGTATTCTGTTCTCGATGAATACCGAATGATAAACGACAACGACCCAAATTACTCTAAGGCCCGTTTAATTAACAAGTCCGGCGAGATCCTTGACTCAGAAGACCTGGGACTGAGTAAATCTCAGCAATGGGAACTTATCCGCTTAATGCTGAAACGAAAGGAAGAGTTAGACGACACGAGCATTGAGGAATATTTCAGTGAAGGCTTTTTACAAAGCAACTTCTGGTTTTTATTCCGTACTATGTTTGCTTTTAAAAACTGCCACAGCCTGTTGGAAACCAAGCTCTATTTGCATCGTTTTCTGGACTCAATTGACGGCTTTGGTGACATGTCTGTTCTGCTTTTCCCTAAATACAATCAGTACGACACCTTTATAAAGCCACTGACCGACTTTTTGCGTGAAAAAGGAGTGAAATTTACCTTTGAAGCCAGAGTCGATGACCTTGATATAAGCTTTACCGGAGACAAAAAGACAGTAACCGGAATTCAGGCCGTTATTAAAGGTAAAGAGCAATATATTGAAGTTGGCAAGAATGATTTAGTGTTCGCCCTCACCGGCTCAATGACTGAACAGACGGGTTATGCCGGTATGGATAATGCGCCGGAGCTTAACTGTGAAAGGCATGACCCGGGTAGCGAAAGTGGCTGGAACTTATGGAAGAACCTCGCCAAGAAGTCTCCCGTTTTCGGTAAGCCAGAAAAATTTTATGGTGACGTAGACAAGTCTATATGGGAGTCGGCCACCCTTACCTGCAAGCCCTCACCCCTTGTCGATAAACTGAAAACCTTATCAGTAAACGACCCATACTCCGGTCGAACCGTAACCGGCGGCATAGTGACTTTTACTGACTCCAACTGGCTGTTAAGTGTTACCTGTAATCGCCAACCCCACTTCCCCGACCAGCCAGATGACACATTGGTGTTGTGGGTTTATGGCCTGTTGATGGATAAGCAAGGCAACCGTGTAAACAAAACCATGCCAGAATGCACCGGTAAAGAAATTCTGACCGAGCTTTGCCATCATCTGGGTATTGAAGACCAGTTAGATGAGGTTATAGCCAACACCAAAATACGCATTGCGCTTATGCCTTATATTACAGCTCAGTTTATGCCCAGAGCTGCAGGCGACAGGCCCAGAGTAGTTCCTGAAGGCTGCACGAATTTAGGCTTAGTGGGACAATTTGTAGAAACTCGCAATGACATAATATTCACCATGGAAGCCTCTATTCGCACCGCCCGTATTGGTGTGTATAAACTGCTGAATATTCCCAAACAGGTGCCTGATATAAGCCCGACACAATACGACATTCGTAACATCATAAAAGGTGCCAGAGCGCTCAATAGCAATAAGCCTTTTATTGGCGAGCGTATGCTGCACCGCTTACTCGACAAAACCTACTTTGCCCACATACTGCCGCCGCTGCCCGAACCGGAGGAGACAAAGCAAACGCACTTCGAAGAAGAGCTAAGGGAACTGCTTGGTAAAGGCGGTGACTCAATACATAAATTCTCAAGCTGGGTTAACTCGCTGAGGGAGAATTTTTCGAGCAAAGATAAATAGTAGGTTAGGTTTTATTTTTTGCACAAAAAAGCCGCTCGAATGAGCGGCTTCTTATATGGAATTGGTGGAGCTGTTTATAAAAGCCTTTTGTAAACAACCGATCGATCAGGAATACAAAAGGTTTAAGGAATGCGAGCGATAACTTTTATTTCAAAGTCAAAACCGGCTAACCAAGTCACACAGTAGTGTTCAGAATTCTGTGTCATTTCGTTAAACTAAACAAAAAAGAGATGACATATGACCAAAACCAATTTCGACATGGATGCCGCTTTAAAGCAGTTGCGTGAAGGCAAAGACCTCACCGGCAAAGACGGCATCCTGACACCGCTTATCAAACAACTCACCGAAGCCGCGATGCAGGCTGAGCTTGAAGAGCATCTCAGTGATAAAGAGCAATCTAACCGCAAGAACGGTTCGACGTCAAAAACAGTCAAGAGTCCTGCCGGCAGCTTTGAATTAGATACGCCCCGCGACAGAGCCGGCTCGTTTGAGCCGCAACTGGTTAAAAAACATCAGACGCATTTAACCGATGAGCTGGAGCGTAAAATTATTGCATTGTTTTCGCTTGGAACCAGCTATCAAGACATTCGCATGCACATTGAAGATCTGTACGGCATTCATGTCTCAAACGTCACCATTAATACCGTCACGGATAAGCTTCTGCCGGAGCTTCAGGCATGGCGTGAACGGCCTTTAGAAGCGGTTTACCCCATTGTATGGCTCGATGCCATTCACTATAAAATCAAAGAGAATGGGCGTTTTATCAGCAAAGCTGTTTATACCATTCTTGGCCTCAATATTGACGGTAAAAAAGAGCTTCTGGGGCTTTATTTATCCGAGTCAGAAGGCGCTCATCACTGGCTAAGTGTGTTGACCGATCTACATAATCGAGGCGTTCAGGATATTCTGATTGCCTGCGTAGACGGCTTAAAAGGCTTTCCCGAAGCCATAGAAAGTGTTTTTGAGTAATAAAGTTAAATACTAAGTAATAAACAATAATACTTGGTAATAAAGTTTCATCCCGATTTTCAAAAAAAGAAAATATATTCATTATTTTCAGCATATTGGAATATTGGTATGAAACTTTTTTATTTTAATAGAATTAAACTTAGATTAGTTTTTGCGTATAGTATGATACTTTAATAAATATCATTTAAATTTAATATCAATAAAATAAAACACTTACACACAACATAGTATGACACTTTATTGCTTTCATATAATTGTCCTTTGAGGGTTTTCATGAATTACATTCAAGTCATTGGAAAATAGAGCAATATCACCGGGTGATTAAACAGGTTTGTCATATTGAAAAGTTTCAAGTAAGACGATCTAAACTGATTTTGAATCATATTTTTTCAGCCTTGATGGCCTACGTCGAGATACAAAAGAACCAGTTTGAGCGGATCTTTGAAAATGTATATCGTTGGCAGAAGAAATTATTTAGACCAGTTATCAAAAACTTCATTGATGACTTTATTCTCGATAAAAATCATCTGCTACCACAGAGAATCTATAAATAATAGTGCGTAAGTCCTAAATTATTTTTTGACTTTGAATAATTCCATCTTTGTCATCTACTGTACTAATTTTTGTAGGATAAAATCTAAATTCTGGTTCACTCAATGCACCATTGATAGTTAGAGAAGATTCATTACCTAAATTACCTGAGAATAAAATCTGATCATCTTTTTTAAACTTCTTTGAATACTCAATAACTTTAGGATCTACCAAAATTAAATAATATGTCTGATCACCATTACTAAGCTCTATAGTTAATTTATCATTATTTAAAGTTGAAGAAACAAAACTCCCAACCCAAGACGAAACAGCCCTATTAGTGTCCTTTAGCTCTTTTTTAAACTTATTTTCAAAATCTTTAATTTCTAAATCATTATCTGAATTTTTAGCAGTTTTATACTCATTAGAAAGAGATGATATTAAGCTTTTAAACTCCTGTTGTTCTTTAGGTTCAGTTGTGGAATTTCCACAAGCTGTAAGTAAAAAAGACAGAAGTAAAATATTAAGTTTATTCACTATTAGTTCTTCCAAAAGATCTTAATTTATAAATAGCCTAAGCAGAATATGAATAAAAGCAATATCGACCATGATATCCCCCTTAAATAAGCTATAAGCTAGCTAGCTAAATGCTCTCAACCTCTCAACTCGCCCCCAAAGCGTCGCACTTCGTGCTTTGGCTTTGGAAACGGTTGAGAGAGTTTCGGCAATACTCACCCTAAGGGCTGTCATTTAAAAAAATGACACATCCCTTAAGTATTGCCGATTTACCTGTATATATTTGGCTTCGGAGCCACGTATATCGGTCGTATCCGCACATAGCTTTGCTGACTATGCAGACAAGGACTCAAAGTCTTGCACTTCGCTTCACGCGCTCCCTGTCGTTACATTGCCTGTATCTCTGCGAGGGTTTCCCCAACGTACAACTTAACAAGTCCTATGTAACTACTCCCAACGCTCCGCCTGTGTGAAGTTCCCCTGTAAGCGGTTTAGCCTTTCGACTATAGCTACAATACGCCAGTGACACTTATTCCTACCACACGTACTGCATGCCAACCGTAAAACGGACACGCAGAAGCTGGCAAAGCTCGATCTAGGATACTTATTTGATGGTTTAAAACACGAATTAACGAAGACTTATCATATTGGGACTTGATATAAACACTGTTTATTGTGAAAATAGAGTTCAGGTACAAGCCTTAGTGTGAAATCATAACGGTCGCCAAACCTTATGATCTTCGTTAGACGATGTGTCACCATCGAATAACTGCGTACCGTAGAATTTACTGGAAAACCCCTCTAAGTTGCAAGACTTAGAGGGGTTTTTGTTTATAATTTTAAATTACAAATTACTTTTCTTTGTTTAAAGCAAACTTTCGCTTCTTAATCACTGTAATCGGCTTTTCTAGTGGAGCCATATTTTTCTGAATGGCTACCTGCTTCATTTCTACTGGTACAGCACTATTTTCAGTAGACTTTGGACTAGATTCTTTAGGCTTCGAGTCTGTTGATTTTTGCAGAGTTGCTTCTTTATTTTTAATTTTTATATAAATTTCATGCACGACCGCATTGTGTTCTTTAATATCCCTATTTTTGCTCGTTATTTTTTTATATTGTTCTTTAAAAGGCTTTATAAAATCTTTGATACTTGATAGCAGTAGAGCTTCATCAGGGTGTATGTCGGCTAGTGTCTTTGGTGCTTCCATTTGCACAAAATCAATGAAATTCAGGGGAAATTTTTCAATAATTTCAGGCGTCGCAAAACTAATAAAATCATATCCATGATAAGAAATTACAGCATATTTCATATCCGGCTTAATCCGATGTTTGATATATCCCCTTACGGTCGCTTCACCCTGATCCAGTAGCTTCTTTAGATAGAAATCTTTTATTTGATTCTCCGAAAATGCACTATTTCTATAAAAAGTGATTTTCTTATTAATTTCTTCTCGCTCTTCTATTTCATCAACATTCTCTAACCTATTACTAAATTCAATAAATTGAGCATGATTATGTTGAGAAAGTTCAGAAGTCCAAATTAAGAGTTGTGCAAGATTATCAGACTTAATAATCTCAATATCATTTAAATCAAGCTTCTTCATTAGTGCAAGCTCTTCCTGCTTGAACTCTTTTCTTTGTAAACTTGACCGCTTCAACATAACAACTTCCTTAACTTTCACTAATTTTAAAACATTAAAACAGGTCTAAATGGTCACCTAACCAAAAATCTCTGAATGGCTATCTAACTGGTGTAATTCTAAAACATCATCCCCTACGAGCCTATAAATTAAGACTAAATCGGGTTTAACGTGGCAATCTCGACAGTTTTTAAACTCAGCACCACCTTTTAAGGGGTGATCTAGGTATTTTTCAGGCAATGGACTATTAGCGACTAAACAGTCCAGTACCTCGGCCCATTCAGCCGTAACCAAATCTAAGTAACGTCTTTTAATATCTCGTTTAAATGAGCTAGTTACGATGATTTTTCGTTTAGCCATTCGCTTCTTCCGACATTGCTTGGATGGCTTCTTCTACTGTTTCGTACTCGGTGTACTCCCCATTTTCAATTTCTTTAAGAGATTGAAGCAACTTTGCTGCTGCTTTAGGGGTTAAAGCTGTTTCCCTTGCATAATCAAAAGACAATGGAATCGTTTTCGTTTTAACAATTTGATTTAAGAACAGTTTAAATGCCTGTGGCATGGTTAAACCGTAGTCCTCCAAAATAGGAGTAACTTTTTCTTTTAGTTCTGCCTCTAAACGCATATTGAAATTGACTGCGGACATGGTTAATCCCTCCAAGAACCAATAATGTAAAGATAATATAAGGCATTATCTGTACTTATTCATTACTTTTAGTGTAAGAATATAAGTATCGAAGTTCCAATTATTGCCATAACAGAATTTTTATTTTCGGATTCCGCTATTTAGGGTCTATTACGCAAAAATCTTTATCGTTTCCATATCCGCACTGCTCTTTCATCACTCGGACGCAAGTTTTAGATTCACCATTAACTTTGCAGCTTCCAATATCAAACTGTATACCTTGCTGTCTTAGGCTCTCGATCTGGGGGATATTGCCTAAAGGTTTGATATAAACACTAAATAACCAAGTCATGGCTAGCATCAAAATGGCAAAGATGCCTAGAACAATGGCAATGAGCTTCCATGAAAATTGATCACTGGCTAATTCAATTGAATTATTTAAGCGTCCGAGTGCCTTAGCTGTCTTGATAAGCTCTGCTGTTCCCTCCTGTAAGCCCGTATTTAGCGACTTTGATACGGTATGATGGGTTTGGCCTGCGATGACCTTCTGAATGCGTTCTTCGGTGATTTGAAGCTCTTTAACGGCCTGATTAACTAGGTTCTGCTGTTGTTCTGCAACTGCCATCAGTGCATATAGCTTTTTTTCATCAGGTGTCATCGGCTCATCCCCTTATAACTCATGGTTTTCTGTTGCTCTCGTTCTAATTTCTGCTGTTCTTTATACTGCTCCAAAGCAAGCTGTTTGAAGCTATCAAAATCAGCCTTAAAGCTTTCAATACCCTGTTTAATTTCTTTGTCTGAAATTGGGCTGTCTTTAAGATCTTTCAGGTCTTTTTTCGGGTCGCCTAAATCAAGTCGTTCAAGCTCTTTATGGGCTGTTCGTGACTGTTGCAGGGCTTCCCTTATTTCAGGATTCTTCGCTTGGCTTGGTAGCAG
>NZ_CP048667.1 GCF_015218165.1 Acinetobacter piscicola
GATTATGCGAAGTCGACTTGTAATGCAATTTGCATTACACTATTCCTAATACATTAAATACTTGGGAAATATGATGGCTACTGTTAACTTCAGGGTCGATGAAGCCCTTAAAGAAAAATCTTATTCCATCCTTAAAGAGCAAGGTATTGCACCTACTGATTTCTTCACTAGTATTCTTGAGTATGTTGCTACGACTGGGAAACTGCCTGTCAAAAAAGCTTTGCTTTCGGAAGAAGATGAAGAATTATTAGCTCTTGTCCGTAAGCGCATTAATGATCCTAAAGAGATGTTTGAGGAAGTCACATTAGATGACTTATAAGCTTTTACGTCACAAGGACTTTACAGCAGAATGGGAAAAACTCCCTGTTGCTATACGAGATCAATTTAAAAAGAAACTAGCCAAAGTCATAGAGCAGCCACATATTCCAAAGAATATGCTTAGAGGCGATCTTGCAGGTTGCTATAAAATCAAATTATTAAAAGCTGGTGTCCGACTTGTCTATCAAGTTAAAGATGATCAGGTAGTTATCCTGCTCATTACCGTCGGAAAACGAGCTGATAGCATAGTTTATGACGAAGCGAAAAAGCGAATTAAAGACTAAAAATGGGAGCTTATAGCTCCCATTTTTGCCTTCGTATAAGGTGTATTATGTTAATTTTAGGAAAGGCTCTAGACTAGCAGAATGATTATGTTAGTCTAGAGCCATATAATTAACATTATTGAAGTATTTTACATGGCAATTTTTCGACATTCTTCTGCACACTGACGGCAAGCCTCAGCACATTTTTTACAATAATCATGTGAATGTTTTTCACACTCTTCCGCACAATATTCACAGATCTTAGCACAAAGCTCACAAATCTCTTTGAGGAAAGGTGAGTTATGTTGTTGCATACGCACACATAACTGACAAATATCTGCACATTCTAGACAACGTTGAATACATTCACGCATCATCTCTAAATCTTTTTCTTTTAAACAAGAAGTTGCACATTCAGTACAAATAAGTGAACAGTTTGTACATGCAGAAATACACTCTGAAAATTCCGTATTAATCATTTTTTACTCTCAATTTATATAATCAAAGAAATAATTAAAACATAATTTTTTTCTACTAATTATTTTAAATTATTAGTAAATGTAATACATAATGTTAATTTATATGAATAATGTTAATTTTAACTAAATCTTATTTATATTCCAAATTATTAAAAAACAGTTTTTAATTAGGCTAGATGATCAAGTATCAAAAGCAGCTATTCTTAAAATAACTGCAATAATTTTATCACTTTAAAAATAGATTTTCCCTCTATTTAACATAATGGCGGTTATACGAAATTGACAATATGTACAGGATTCTGTACATTTAGGATTGTAAAGTTTCAATCACTACCGCCTAGGTAGTCTAGCTAGCAGCGTTTTGACGCAGCTTACCCTATGAGGGATAGATATATGCATGTATTTACATATACGGACGCACGTAACAATTTAAAATCTGTTTTAGATAAAGTAATTGATGATGTAGACGTTGCTTTTATTACAAGAAAAGAAGGTGGCCATGCTGTAGTAATGGGACAAGATCATTACGATAGCTTAATGGAAACGTTATATCTCCTTTCATCTCCAAATAATGCAAGTCGTTTAAATGAATCAATTGCTCAATTACGTGCAGGGAAAACAAAACACAGAGAGTTGATTGAGGATGACGAATCGTAACGTCGAATGGACTGATAATGCCTGGGATGAATATATCTATTGGCAGACACAGGATAAAAAGATACTTAAGCGTATTAATACCTTAATCAAAGAATGTCAGCGAACACCTTTTGAAGGAACAGGAAAACCAGAACCTTTAAAAGCTAATCTTTCAGGATTTTGGAGTCGTAGGATTGATGAAAAGCATAGATTAGTTTATGAAGTGACAGATGAACGAATCTCTATAATTCAATGTCGAT
Source organism: Acinetobacter piscicola (assembly GCF_015218165.1). Lineage (NCBI taxonomy): Bacteria > Pseudomonadati > Pseudomonadota > Gammaproteobacteria > Moraxellales > Moraxellaceae > Acinetobacter > Acinetobacter piscicola. Next base: position 1,957 of record NZ_CP048667.1, read on the forward strand.
TCCATTACTAACAAGATCCCCTATTTTTAGGGGATTGTTTTTTTATTTAATACAAAATCTCATATGCGAAATTTAGGTGTTATTCCATATAACGCCATTAAAAAGATCTTTATCTTTCTGCCTATTTTCTTCAGTCTTACTTTCCGTGCTTAAAAACTTTTCAAAATCGGTTAGTTGACCCTTAAAAGATTCATCATTTTTCAGTTTGTTTAGAACCCAAGCCCCCAGTAGAATTTTACGTCTAGTATCATCTTTTCTTTGTCGATCAGAATTTTTCTTTTTTTCACGAGCAGCAATAGCTTGTTTTTGTGCTTTTAGTTGTCTTAATCGTTCTTCTTGCTTTGCAATTTTTTGCTCTAAAGTTTCAACACTCATACCATCACCATCTCAAGGAATCCCCCTCAAGCATAGGTCTGTTTGAATTGAAATTCAAGACAGCCCATGCTATCGTGGTTTTCCCGAAGGGCGCACTTAGCCATTGGATTTCATCCAATGGTGCGACAAGGGGTAAATCCCCTTTGTAATCCCCTGACCAACATATACATGTTGGTAATTTCGATAAATCGAAATAAAGAGCAAAAGCAAAATGGCGATATATCATTTTTCAGTTAAAACGATTAGTAGAGGTAATGGACGATCGGCCGTTGCTTGTGCTGCATATCGTTCAAGTGAAAAATTGGTATGCGATTTTTATGGAAAAGAACAAGACTACACAAGAAAAACTGGTGTCGAATTTACAAAAATCTATGCACCTGAAAATACAAATACTGAGTTACTCAAGCGCCAAACACTTTGGAATGAAGTCGAAAAGGTTGAACGTAGAAAAGATGCATTACTTGCAAGAGAGTTTGAGATTGCATTTCCCAGTGAGTTAAACGCTGAACAGCGTGAAAATATGCTCAATGAACTTTGCCGAAACCTCGTTAAAAAATACGGTGTCATCGTTGATGCTGCTATTCATGCACCTCATACAGACAGTGGAAGTGATGAACGCAACTACCATGCACACATCATGTTCACAACCCGAAGTATTAATGAGCAGGGTGGCTTTTCAGCAAAAAAATATAGGGACTTCAGTCGTGACAATGGCACAGAAACTGTAAGCCACTGGAGAGAATCATTTGCAGAGTTATGCAATCATCACCTGGAACAAAATGGATTTGATGAACGTGTCGATCACAGAAGTTATGAAGACCAGGAAAGTGACCTAGAAGCAACTCAGCACGAAGGTCCTCAAGCGACATACCTCCGGAGACGAGGGATATTTACAGAAATTAGTCTGAAAAATGATGAAATTAAGCTACGTAATTTAAAAATCAAAAAGGTCATCGCACTGGATGAAAACATCAAAGTATCTGAGGATCTTGTTCAAAAAGTACGAAGTGAGCTTCAGTTTCAATACTCTCAAGCTGAGTATTCAGAAAAAACTTCTCAGAAACTTTATGAATTCCAAAATGAAGAATTATCAAAATTAACAACAAAATTAGACACGATGAGTTCTGCAATATCAGAACTACGCAAAAAAGAGCCTTTATTTTTTAAAACAAAATGGATCAATCAAATAAATGACCTGATCGACCAACACAACACCCAACTAGACATCCAAAAGCATATTTCTGGTCTTAGTGAAATAGAAAAAAAAGAGAGATATTCTGATCATTTAAATAAATGGACAGAAGAAAATCAGCTGCTCCAGCCTAAAAAGTCTTTTGCAAAATTTGACGAACCGAACATCACTGTTAAACAACGAAAACTTAATGATCAAATTTCAAATATAGATCATCAAATTTCTGAAATATCACGCAGAGAAACTGAGTATCAAGAGTATGTACGCGATCAAAGACTGGAGATCATAAATAGTTATATATTTGAAGAAGATAACTATGGAAATAAATACTTTAGTCCTCAAAATGGTGAAAAACAAAAGCGACTATATGCAGAAGAAATGGAAGATCTAAAAATCCAAGAATTGCATGCGGCTTTTACAAAAAAAATTGAGACCGAAGCGCAGCAAGAGTTTTCCCAAAAAAGAGCAATACAGCTCGAAAACGACCGAAAAGATCGTGAATCTAGAGAACAGCAGTTACGTAAAGAACGAGAGCAACAAGAACAACGCTATGCACAAGAACGAGAGCAACAAGAACATTTGGCATTTGTAAGACGCCAAGAACAAGAAAAACAGCAGAGAAATGAGCCTAAAAAGCCAGAAAATGACAATAACCATGACTACACGCCTTAGAAATCCCATTTAAGCGCAAAAAAACGGGGGTTTTAGCGACTTTTGATAGAAATACAGTAAAACTATAGTTGATAAAAATAAAATCGCTTAGAACGCAAATGAGAGCCTTTTAGCGAGTATCTACGAGCGACACAACGAAAGTTTGCTTATTCCCCCTCTGAAAAACCGTTTTTTATTGAATTACTGGGGACAGTGATTAGCGAGTGTCTACGAGCGAAGTATTGATGCTTTTGCTCGTCAAAAAGCATGAGCATAGCGAATGCATTATTCATGTTTTGCTTTTTGAATCCTTGATCATATATGCAAAAAACTGCCCCCCACGAAGCGAGTGAAACGAGCTTCAATAGAGTACGAGCTTTAGCGAGTACCAAGGGCAGTTTTAATAACTCACTTTGGAAATAAATTCCCTTTTATTCTTTTAAAAAGCTTTTAAAAGCTTTTAGACCCCCCTATAAACCACGCCTAGCAATGCTTTCAGACTTTAAAAAACTACTTTTACCGGACATTAAACTACAAATGCCGGACAAAATGGACTTAAAAAACTACTTTTACCGGACATAGAAACTACTTTTACCGGACATTAAACTACAAGAAAAAGTTTGTAGTTTTGTTAAAAAACTACAAAAATAGTAGTCAAAAAATAAACGACAATGTATGTTTAAGCTACATAAATACCAATGTAGTTAGTTAGTTTTTTGGGGTTGTAGTTATATGGACGAAAATAAAAAAACATATCCTCTGAGCTGGGTTGTTATGCAAAACAATGTTCAAGAATGCTTTAAGAGTATGAACATTGATGAAAAACGAATGTTAATACTTGCTAGCCCAATTGCTAGAACCACTGATGCAACTGAAAAAGACCGAATTATGATTACGGCAGAAGAGTTTGCTAGAGAATGTGGCATTAAAACGCATTCCGCATATACGCAGTTAGAACTAGCCAGCAAGAATCTACTTAAAAGAAATTTCTCTTATAACAATGAAAGAGGAAAAAAGGTGCTGTCGAATTGGGTGATTGATTGCACTTATGAAGACGGAGGGATAGCTATACGTTTCCCTGAAATCGTTCTACTGATGTTAAAAGAGTTTGATAAATTAAACCCTTATACAAAATATAAAAAAGATATCGTACTAAGTTTGAAAAAAGATTACTCATTCGATCTTTATCATTTAGCTAAAAAGCATCAAGCAATGGGACAATTTGAAATGTCCTTAGAACATATAAAAAATGAGCTGGGTTTGCCCAAATCTTATGACAAACTCTGTAATTTAAAAGACCGAGTAATGAAGCCTTCATTAAATGAGATTACAACTAATACAGATATTGAACTCACTTATGAAAATGTAAAAAAAGGGCGTTCAGTAGTTGGCTTTAAATTTATAGTGAAAGAAAAACCTAAGCCAAAATTAATAGCGCCTCAGCGAGATCAAAGAACTATAGATATGTTCTGCAATTTATCTGATGCTCAAATTAACAAGTACAGCACTATTTTATCTAAACTTTCTGAGCTATCAGACCTCAGTAATTTCCCAGACTACCCGACATTTGCCCTCTGGATTAGTGGCATCTTACGAGATCCGAAAAGTGTAAGAGAGGAAACAACAAAACGGATTTTTAAAGCTCTTCATAGCAAGACGGATTTTAAACCATGAGAACTAAGGCTGAATTAGATGCAATGAGTCATCAAGAACTCAAAGATTATGAGCAAAGTTTACTTGCTCTGTGGACACCAAGAATGGCTATTGAAAGTGACATTGAAAGGTTAAGCACTCATCACAGCGAATTATTAGAGGTTTTTAATCAATTAAAGAATCCGGATGCACCTAAAAATTCACGTTTAAAAGATTCAATCTTGTCTCTGAAATATAAAATCGAATCGCTTGAAGGTAAGTTGAGTGATCTTATTCAAGATAATCGCTTAAATTCTGCAGATTGAATTATTCAGTTTATTTAATCAAAATCGTGGAACATTGATTAAAGACTAGGCGTGGAACGTGAAAAGTAATAAAAAAAGCCCAGTCATTGACGACTGGGCTAGAAAATTGAAACTACAGCGTTGAATTATAAGGATAATTATAACGCATTTCGTATAAGGTGTATTATGTTAATTTTAGTAGAACTAATAAATCTATATATTTGAAAATGTCATTTTACTCAATTAAATACTCTTCAGATATTTCACACTGTTCAACAAAAAAATGATCATGTGAAACTAAAATTACAGCGCCCTGATATTGGCTAATAGCCTGCGATAGAAGCTCTCTAGACTCAATATCTAAATGATTTTCTGGTTCATCAAGCAATAATAAATCAATACCATCAGGATAGTGACTCATTGCTAATAATGCGACTTTCAATTTTTCACCACCACTCAGTTCTGATAGTTTTAATAAAGCTTTTTCACGACGAATACGTAACTGACCTAACAAATTTCTCCACTCAACTTCAGTAAGATTGGAGTTATAAAGTGCAAGGTTTTCGATTACGGATAAATCATTATTTAATAAACTAAAGTTTTGATCTAAATACAAACATGTTCCACTAAAGAAAATATCATCACGTTGATGGGTAGAAATCAATTTCAATAAGGTTGATTTACCAATTCCATTAGCACCTTTAAGATGGATTTTTTCGCCAGCTTTCAATGCAAAATTAATTTTATTTGTTGCTGTATGGGGTAGCTTTAAATCATGAATTCTTAAAATCTCTCCTTGCTTCGTACTCTGTAAGTGGAATTCAAACTTCTGAGCTTTGATTTTTTCTACAATGGTCTGCCTATTAATCAGACTATTTTTCAAATCATCAGTTTGTCGAGTTTGTTGGGCACGTAGCTTACCTAAGCTTTGTCCAGCATTTTCCTTTTTGAAATCTAGAAAAATCTTTGCTTGAGAATTAGAATCACGAAGTTCATTGCCTTTAGATTGACGTTTATTCGCTTTCATTAAGCTATCATGTTGCCGTTGTTTTAACTGCTTTAATTCTTTTTTCTCATTATTAATAGACTGAGTTAATGCATCCATGTGTAGCTGATGCTGTTGAATGTAATGCTCATAATTACCTTTGTAGTGTTGTAAGCCTAATTCAGTTAAAGCATAAATATGTTGGACTTGATTGAGTAATTGGCGATCATGACTAATCAGGCATACACCACTAGGGTGTGCCAAAATACTCTCAATTAACCATTGTCTAGATGTTGAGTCTAAATGGTTGCTTGGTTCATCTAAAAGTAGATAGTGATCCTTTTTTAAAAACAAACGACATAAAGCCAGCTTTGTTTTTTGTCCTTCACTCAGTTTTTCTGTTGGAAAGTTCAAATCCGTAGGTAAGTCAGCATTTTCAAGTATATTTTGCCATTTTTGTGGTAAATCCCAGGTATTTTCAACTAACTCATAATCATCAAAACTAGCTGTATTGTTCTCTATACGCCGAAAAGCATGATGTAAATGATCTACCTCTAATGCTTGTGCAATATTTTCAGCATTAAGGCGTTCTAATTGTGCCAAATAATCATGTTGGATATTCCATGAAACTTGACCACTATAATGAATATCTAAAGCTTGGCTTTGATCTAATATTCTGAACAATAGGGATTTACCTAAACCATTACGTCCAAATAATGCAGAAACCTGTCCTGATAAAAGCGTAATGTTTAGCTGATCAAACATTTTCTGTGTAGAAAATTCTAAATTTAAGTTTGAAGCAATACATGCATGTTGCATAAAAAATTCCTCATGTAGAGGATATGCAAAATAGTGAAGATTAACTTATAAAAAACAATATATTATTTAGGATATAAAGTAGAGACCAAGAATATATAGCCACAAGTAGAATCTATTTTGCACATCAAAAGTTTAAAAATAATGATGAGAAAATGACTTACTTCATTGGCGTTACTCTTGGGAGGATGATTTGAATAAGGTTATTTTATAATGATAAGACAATCTGTCAAGCTTGTACTAAAGCTTCTAAAAGTTATTTAACATAATGGC
>NZ_CP048668.1 GCF_015218165.1 Acinetobacter piscicola
AAAGCTTGAACTATGACCCAGTGCAGTTAAATCAAGCATTCAACGTGATCAAGCGTAAAAGTAGAAGATGACCCTTTATTTTTCTGCGTAGCAATGTTTTACATTGCTGTACTCGAAAAAAAAAGTGTCTTAATTTTGAACAAATTGCAGGTTTTGATGTGGTAACAGATTTATTTTTGCGAAAATTCAACGAATGAGAAAAAAAATCTTGCAATAGTTGTAGAGTAGCTTCAAATTGAGTGCAATTAGATACATTTTCTTGAATTAGAAAATGTACAGACCAAAAAAAAGCCCCAGTTTTCGACGACGCAAGGCTTCTTTTTGGCTTCATCAACCGACTTGTTAGTAGCTGAATCCACAATGTATAGGCGTATTATGAAGTGGATACAGCGATTTAACAAGTCTAAATAACTGACTTGTTTATGCTGAAAACTGTAACAGCGTTTAATTTACGCAAAAAAGCCCTACTTTACGAAGATCAACAGACCAAAAGGTCTGATCTTGACGCATCTCTTAGCGTTTTTCGTCTTTCAATTCCTGATTCATGCCCGCTATGGACTTCAAAAATTGCGCTAGCAGGTGAAAAACCAACATGGTTTCACAAAGATGAGCCTGATTTTGCTGATTTCGCATATTTAAAGACTGCTACAGACTTTAAAGTCGGCACACTGATCATTGATATAGACAAGCCAGTTGCGGATACGATTGAAGCAATCATCTACAGCACTTCAAATGCTCCAATTCCTAATCTAATTATTAAAAATCGAGCAAATAAGCATGTTCAGCTTGTTTACTGTCTAAAAAACTGGGTATGCATAGATACAAGTAATCGAAAAGGTAACTACAGCACAAAAGCACACAGCCTCTATAAAGCCCTAAAACGCCATCTAAACGGTATTTTTGGCGGTGATGATGCTTATCATAACTTCATCGCTAAAAATCCATTTTGTGAGCAATGGGACGTTATCGGGATGCGTTCAACAAGCTATGAGATGTATGAACTTGCTCGAATTTCAGAACTAGAAGTCAAAAGCACAACATTTATTGAACGACTACAAGCTAAACAGACAGATAAAGCACTAAAACAAGCGTCAGATCGTGCAACAGTAGCCAAAGGGGAGCGTAATGACTTCTTGTTTAATACTGTGCGTGTACGTGCTTATAGTCTTTACAATAAATACGCTAAAGACTGGACAAGACAGCAATTTGAAAACTGTTTGAATGATTTTGCGAACGAATTGAATGAAACAAAGTGCAGTCCACCCGTTCAACCAAGTGAAGTTGCTACGATTTGCCATAGCATCACGAATTACTGTTATGGGGCGTTTGGAGAAAAGCAAAGAATGACAAAGTCTGAAATTAGTGAAATTGCTGCGAAATGTGGGAAAAAAGGGGGTAAAGCCAAAGGATATGCCTATTCAAAACAAAGACAAGAGGCTCGAAGACTACATAAACGTGGAAAGAAAGCCACAGATATAGCAAAACTCACTGGTTTATCAATACGCTCAGTCTATAACGCAATTAATGAGTCTAAATCTCGAAAAACGGCTATTAAAACAGAAAAAACAAAAGTGCAAGAAATTAAAGTAAAAAACATTAAATATCATAGATTTAGCCCTATATTTAATGCAAATAACTATCAGTGTAGTGTGCTCTTGGTAAAAGAATTACGTAGTAATTCTCATCTTGTATGCGAGCGAAGCGAGCCAAAGCGTATTTTAAAGCCTCTAAATCTTAAAACTTCAAATATTCAAACTGTGAAACTCTTTAATCAATTAAATATTTAAGCTTAGTCGTAAGCAAAGAGTTTGTTTTTGCTTTTCCCCCCCTCAAATAACTCACGATCTAATTTAGTCTGATTCAGCAATAATTACAGATAGCCTTTGTTTTTGTGTAACAACATTCTGATGAATATTGTTAGCACAGAAACAAGATGCTATTGTAATTAAGCAAGCCTACTCTGTAGCTACAATTTTCAGCCCTGCTACGCAGTTCCGAAAAGTTGTAGCACAGAAGTCTTGTTGGATGGCTTCGCCCCCAAACCCCCAAAAGCAAAACCCTCAATAGGGGAGTGGTAAAAATGGATGATGAAGACTTAACAAGATTTAAAAAGATCAATCCAAAATCAGAAGTTAAACGTCTACGTCTGACAGTTGATGAAAAAAATCAGCTTGATGATTTTCTTGAGAAAAGAAACTTACAGTTTAGTGACTTCAACAATCGACTAATTAAAAATGCGATTAGTACAGAATTTCATTTAGTTGAAATTGAAAACTATGTGAAACCCACATTTCCACTCAAACAAAAAAAGCATCATCGACCACCGCCAAAAGTAGACCCAGCAATTTTATTTGAACTTGGGCGAGTTGGTACAAATCTGAATCAGTGTGCTAGAGCTTTAAATCTTATTAAAAATGACAGACAACAAGAGTTGGATCTCACTCAAGAATTTAGCTTTATCGAGTGTCTGCAAGTGCTTCAAGCAATTCAAGAAGATATACATGCCGTGATCGGTGAAATTAAAAAAACAACAATGTCCGATACCGCTATCGAAAATGCACGAAGCCGAGTCATCAAAGCCGTTGAGCTAACGGAGGTCGAAACCGATGCACATTAAATTCACCAAGCATGGTAAAGGCTGTCCACGGAAAGCCGTTGGCTACTTACTTGCTGAAAAAGATGCAAAAGGCGATTTGCGTCCTGATATTCAGACGCTTAGAGGTGATGCACAAACATTTGTTGCCATTACTGAAAGCCTAGATTTTGATTATCGCTATAGCTCCGCTGTCATTGCTTGGTCAAAAGAAGACAATCCAACGGATGCACAGATTCAAGAAACTTTAGACCAGTTTGAAAAACATGCTTTTGCTGATTTAGACCCAACACGCTATCACATGAATGCCGTGCTACACGTAGCTCAGGACGGTTCAAAGCATGTACATATTTTGGTGCCGCGTGTCGATCTTGAAACAGGTAAGTCATTAAATATTGCGCCACCCGGTCACGAAAAATATTTCGACAAAGTTCGGGATTATTTAAATGAAAAACATTCCTGGTCCAAGCCTGACGACCTTGCAATTTTAAAAGCTGATGTACAGCTACCGCACCACACACATTCCCAACGTGCAGCGGCCGTTGAAATCAACTTTTCAGGTAAAACCAAGCCTGAAAAAAAGGAACTTTTAAACAAAATTATTGGTCAACGCATTAACGCAGGCGTGATTCAAGACCGTAGTGATGTTGTCCAAACACTTGCTGAATACGGAATCATCACACGAAATGCTAAAGACACTATTTCAGTCAAATTACATGGTGATAAGACAGCCGTGAAGTTGGCAGGGGAGTTTTATAAAGATGGATTCAATGTCACTGCTTACGCAGAAAATCGAGCTAGAGCAGAAGCAGATCAAAGCGCATCAAGAGCAAATGAAGTCGATGCAAAACGAGTTAATGAACTCTATAACAAACTTCAACGAGCAACTGAATCAAGAGCTAGATTCTTTGCAGACAAATACCCGACAACGCTTGCAGATCATAGACAGCGAGATACTACAGCACAGTCAAGTTTTGATCAGCAAAACACAAGACCAGACGGAATCAGTTTACAAGCTCACCCAGAAATCAGCAGAGCTATTGAATCAAGTACAGATTTTAGTGAAGCAAGCAGAAAGCCTGAATATTCAGAGCTTAGAGCAACAGCAGACACAGCAACAACAGCAGAAAATCAGTCTAATTTTGTCAGTATCATGCACAGCGTTACTGCTAATTCTGATTATAATTTTATTGGTGAAGTGAATGAGCGAATTACAGCAGTTAATCAGTCAGCAAGTCAGCTTGCTACAGAAACAGAACGAGCTACAGCAGACTTGTATCAACGAACAGAAGAAGTACATCGAGCACTTAGAACAGCGCAACACAGCACTAATTCAGCAGATGAGCCAAGTTCCGCAACTCGATTTGACAGAATCTTTACAGAAATTCGGAATGCAAGCGCAAAAACATTTGCAAGAGAAATTGCTTACTGTACTGGACAACTCGAACATCGAAAAATTAGTGCAGAGCAAGATCAATCAAGAACTAAAACCAATTCTGGACGATATACAGCTCACACAATCGCAATTAACGAAAGCACTTTCGACAGCATCATCATTGAATACAGCAACAAACAACGAAATCAACGTCAGCGAGTTAAACAACAAGCTTCAGAAGCTAGAACTTTCAGTCAACAACTTGATCGAACAACTAAACACATTGATTTAATTGCACGACAACTCAGTAATGTTGTGATTAAGCCGAAGCCCTGTACTGATTTAACTCGATATTTCAAAAACAATGGTTATCGCTCACCGACTGCGGAGCGTATTGCTGTTTGGTCAGAACGTCAGCATGAAGCATTTAAGAATCGAAATATTGAGCAAGTCGCTTACTACATCGAAACCAAATTTCAAGAACTAGGACACTATAAGCACTACGAAAAGGGGCTAAGTCGAGATGAAATTGATATTGTAAACAAGATGATACGCAATGATGAGCGCATTATTGATTATATGAAAAAATCAGGCTGTCATCTGAATTACGACACTCGACAAAAGCTCAATCGAACATTCTCACTTGAACGAACTTCAAACGAATATCGCTTAAATGATCTTGTTAAAAAAGAAAACGAAGTTAAGCCGTTATTTCAGGCGAAGCCTGAAACAAAAGCTATTGAACGTAATAATGACAACGGATTCACAATGTAGGAGATGAAAAAATTATGAAAATAGATATTAGCGAGCACTTTGAAACATCATCAATCAGTGACGTTGCTTATGCTGCAATGCTTACTTTTTCTGAAATGGAAAATGTAGACTTGTCTTATTTACATGATGTGTACGAACAATTAAATGCAGAAAAACATTGGCTGTTACAGCTAAATTGGTGTCATGAAAAAATGGACAATCAAAACTTTTTTACTTTGTGTAAAAGCTATTACGTTTTGCGTTTTTTTGTTTTCCCTTTTTGCTGAGCCTTTTTTGGATAAAATATTTGGTACTCACCCTTTTTTATATCGGGTAATTGCTACCTAAATATTACATGATTAATGGAGGAAATTATTTATGACATTTAGTAACGTAGAAAATACACGAGTATGGTTTATTACAGGAGCGAGCAGTGGACTAGGATACGAGTTCACTAAAAAAGTACTAGAGTCAGGAGATAAGGTTGTTGGTGTTGCTAGAAATATTGAAAAACTTAATGAGTTAAAATACCAGTTTGAAGGAATGTTACTTCCGTTAAGTCTTGATGTTACTGATAGAAGTGCTGTTTTTACTACAGTGGAAACTGCCATTAAACATTTTGGAAGGATCGATATTGTCATTAACAATGCAGGAAATATGGTATTGGGAATGATTGAAGAATTTAGTGAAGATGAAGTTAGAAGTCAAATGGAGACTAATTTCTATGGTGCAATTTGGATTTGTCAAGCAGCTATGCCGTACTTACGGACACAAGGATCAGGTCATATTATACAGATATCTAGTATTGGTGGACTGATTACTGGTCCAATGTCGGGAATCTATAGTGCTAGCAAATTTGCTTTAGAAGGATTTAGCGAGGCATTAGCACAAGAAGCTGCACATTTTGGTGTAAAGGTATCTATCGTTGAACCCGGAGGCTATTGGACGAATCTATACTTAAAAATGAGTTTTACCACACAGAACAAAGAGTATGATTCATTACGTGAGAAGTTGGCTCAACAAAACTCAACCGAATCAGTTGATAGTGACCCTAAGTTGGCTGCCGAAGCTATAATGAAACTGGTTAATAGTGAGAATCCGCCTCTCCGATTGATTCTAGGAAGCCTTGTTTATGATTTAGCTGTTGAAAATGCAGAAAAACGTATATCTACATGGAAAGAGTGGGAATCAGTCAGTCGTTCTGCAGAACATGGGATTCCTGCACCAGAAGGATATGGAATAATCGAGGAATAGAAGATCAAAAAAATATTGAGATTATTTTTAAGTATGCCGCAATCGGGCGCGATTGTTGAATAAGTAAAATTAAGAGTGGCTACGGCTACTCTTTTTTTATTTGGCCAGAAGGAAAGATAAACGGGAAGTGTCAACGGTAAATGTCTGACTGGAGCAAAGCGGAAGGAATTTAAGGAGTTGATACGAGCCACTGATTTTCCACCCTCTCGGCATTGACAAAACTTTGTTTTGTCCTGCCAACCGGCGAGGGAGCCCCCTCAAAAAGTGAGGGGGTTGGGGGAGTTTTTTGGAGGGGGTCGAGGGGAAATTTTTCCCTCGTGGGTTTGGGCAAAGCCCATGGTTTTTTTACTTGATCTTGGGAATGAATTTGCAACCGTTGCGGAAAAGCGCAAAGGTGAAAATCTCATTTCTGTTACTAGGAAAAAGAAACGGCAGCAGCGGTTATTTTTTTGCTTTTGACTTTGGGAATCTGGCACAAGCCAGGTTCTTGCTTTGACCCTCGGAGAGCACACCTTTACGAATGTAAAGTATAGTGTGTTATACTTTACTTGGAAGATAACTCCGAAATGAGGTGCATACAATGAGTTTTGCAGTGGCTAGAATGACGAAATTAAAAGCTGATAATTTAGTCGGCATTGGCAATCATGACCAACGGAAAACGGTGGTGTTTCAAAAAGTATGCTGACATTAAATGAAGCCATTATTGATGTAAAAAAAGGTTAAGTCGAAAGCTTTAAAATGGTTTTCAATCTTTTTTGAAAAATTACAACTCCTTCTAAAACCGCGCCTAATTCGATGCCTTATTTTGCAATTATTACCTTCAATACCTACAGTAAAAAATTTACCAATACTTTGCTTGCAGTTTTTAAAAGCAGTTATGAAACTGTCCCAATGATCACTTGCAATTCGGGTGTAGTGAATACCTAATTGTTTAAGCTTTGCCTTCAATCGTTGAACTGTAGCTAAGTCTCTTTTACCCCAAACATAAGCAACAATCTCACCTGTTTCTCGATGGTAGGCGTAAATAAGCCATTGTTTATTATTTTTATTTCCCACAAAAGTCCAAAACTCATCAACTTCAAGAGACTCATAATGACTTTGTTTAGGCTGAATTTGGTAGGTCGATTCGGTTAAAGTACGTAAAACTTTACCGATACTGATTCGCTCAACTTCAGCGATATCTCGTATACCACTACCTCTGACCATCAACTGTAATATTTTTCGAGTAATGCCTGAATGACATCCTAGATAGCTCAGAGCATGGTCACCAATAAACTGACGTTTACAGTCTTTGCACTGATAGTTTTGTTTCCCATCTACTTTGATGCCATTTTTCTTTATACTGTCACTGAGGCAGGTTGGACATTTGATTTCTAGAGTTATTCGCATTTCTCTATTTTATCAAAATTCAACCTGCTTTGTTTCAGCATACTTTTTGAAACACCACC
>NZ_CP048669.1 GCF_015218165.1 Acinetobacter piscicola
CTACTAACCTTGTTAATTCAACATTTGCAAAATAGTCTGACCTTTCGATTGTTTGGGGTGAAATTCTTATCTTAAAAATCTAAATATTCTTTTAGATCTAATGCAGATTGCTCGATAAAATCGTATGTATTAATACAACGACAGTAAATAAATTTTGTTAAAACCTCTAAATCATTTTCTAGATTACGGTTAAAAATAATCGGTTCATGATGAGCAATCCTGTTTCTTAATTCACGTAATTGATCTGTCCAATCGTAAAAAATTTGCCTGTTTTCAACTGTTGCATTAGGAAAAATAGAATTAAAACATCCCTGCCAAATACGTTCTTCATAATTAGCCATAAGCATCTTTTGCCAGAATACAAATTTAAGCTCAGGGATCATTTTACTAGGCGAATCTGGGAACTTCTCTTTAGCACTATCAAACATACTTTTAGGGCTATACCTCCCTCTACGGCTAAGGCTTCGAATAAAAGCTTCATTTTCATGCCAACTATTTGTTTCATTACACCTAAAAGATATTTCTATTGCCTGAACAACAGCATTTCTCAGAACAACTTCAAAATAATTTAATAAGTAAAAAAACTTATTGGAAATTATTAAATTACGTTCATAAAGCATCAATACATCAGATTTTTCATATGGTTCACCTTTATCTTTATAGAAATTTTCATACTTAGATAAGCGTGGTATAGATAAAGCCTGCTCTATCTTAAGCACTGCATCATTTGACAATTCCACCGTATATACCCTAATATATAGTTGTAAGTTTGAGAGACTGCGGATCTAAGATCTTCCCTCCCAAGCGCTAAGATTCAAAAAAGCCTTTCATTAACGTGAAAGGCTTTTTTCTTTTTTTGGTCAATTAAAAGCTTACATATTGATTGTAATTGAAATATTTTCTTGAGGGACATCAAAATAATTAGCTAATAGTCTCTTAGCTTCAGGAATAGATATTTTATCCAGTGTTTTAGAAGAATTATCTTCATTTAATTTGGTAAATTTCAGCTCATTCAAATCGATATTCATCTCTTCTAATGAACTATAAGAAACTGGATTCCGATTACCATCCCACATATTGGGAATAGATATATCAGCATATTCGGAGATATTTATTATCCATCTACCATCTGCATCTTCTTCTTGAGATTGGCTGATACTAGATATTTTGCCAACTAAAAATGCAGTGTGATGATCAGCCTCTGGTTCTCCCCAAGATTGTTTCCTATTTTGCACACAAACTAGATAATCGCACTTTCCTGCATTATGAGCATTTAGTCTCCAAGACTGACTACCACCTTCTTTTAAAATTCTAGTCTTTCCACGAGCAGTTAGTACTACTACACAGTTATTATTCATAACACCACCAAAATATATAAACAAGCCTATACTACATTCAATATAGCTAAATTTAAACATTAGTACAAGCTAATACTAAGAAATAAACACCAACATACTAGAAAATAATTACATCCCAAAATCCATACCTCGATCTTGCTTAGGTCGAGGTTTTTCTATCTCTTGTTTACGCTCATTCATCTGGACGAGATTTTTTTCAATATCTCGGATGTTTCGAGCAAATTCTGCTGCGCTTTGGCTACTTCTGACGAGACAGAATGCTGTGTGGTTGAGATTCTCTCCAGAATTTCTTCGTTGTTGGCTGTGATAAGGCTCATCTCTCGGACTTTGCCATTGATCTGCTCGGTATAGCTTGCTGTACTTCGTTCTAGCTCGTGAAATTGCTTCTGCATTGTCGCTAATGATTTCTGTGCTTGCTGTAAGCTTTGCTGATCGCTCTTGATTGTCTTTGATTGTGCTGACAAGGCTTGGATAATTTTGGTTTGCATTGTGTCTAAAGCTTGCTGTTGCTTCTGCAATTGCACTTGTTGTTGCATTAATTGTTGCTGTTGTTCTTCGATGATTCTCAATAATTGTGTTTCTAATTCGGTCATCGTTTAATACCCCATTGGAATCATGTAGCCGTTCTGCCATTCGCCTGCGTTCTTGTTGATCTGAATACATAGGCGCTGTGCTTTGCTGTCTGGTCGCTTGCATGTGCTGATCGTCAAACTGCCTCCCGATCGGTTCAAATGGTCGACCCTCATTTGCTTCTCGTTGATCACGGTATTTAGCGTCTGCATCTCGCTGTACTTGTTTTTGGTGACGAGACCAAGCGAGAAAATTGCTATAAGCAAAATAACTGCTACTGAAATCAGTCCCATATTCAAAGTGGTAAGTTTTTTCTGTACCGCTTGATTCTGGGCTTGTTGTTCTTGGCTCTGTATTTGCTCGTTTAATTGCGTTAAATGGCTCAATTTCGATTGCAGCAAGGTTTGATACAGGCTTAACTGCTTCTCGACCGTCTGGGCGTTGTTTTGAATGCTCTGGGCTATTTTCTCGTCCGACTGTTGGATAGCGGTCGCAGTGATATTGGCTCTTATGTTCAAGCTGTCTCTGATAGTCTGTGACGTTTGTTCGATACCGCTCAGAAGTTGTTCCTCTGTATTCTTCAATTCGTTGTTGTACTTCTTGTCTATATTCGCCAGTAGCTCTAAAGCCTTGCTCATAAATCTCGCCCTCTAAACGGATGGGACGTTTTGCGCCCTCATATGGGTTTTCAATGGATATGGAGTTTTTTACTTGTCGAGTGACATTGATTTGATTCGATTCAAGCCATTGCACCAATTCTTGCCGATCGGCAACATCACCATTGGCAACCGCTCGGTAAACACGTTGATGTAACTGCGCTTTAAAATCCTTAATATCTTTGGGTAGGTTCTTTTTATTTAAAAATAGCTGTCGATGCTCAGGATCATCGGGGTCATACAGTGAATGTTCGGTATTAGTGATCTGCTTAAATAGATCGACTCGATCTAAATCGACTGGCGCATAGAATGGCTGTAGGCGTTTGCCTGTTGAAAGCTCAACATTAGGAATCACAAAATTAAGCTCAAGCCTTGTCTCACCTGTGTCCTGATTAATTTTGTCTTGGTGCTGTACCCATAAAATTTGATATTGGTCTTTATCTAGTCCCGGGAATAAACATTCCTCAAAATTTTGCATGATTTTCTGTTTATCCTGGTCAGATAAATCATGCTCATAAAAGGACAAACAACCACTGGTATATTTTTTGGCAAAAGGACTGCTATCAATGAGTTGTGCTGTCAGTTCTACATCACCATTGAGCACTTGAGCATGTTCACGCTCTCGATCTTCACCTAACAAATAATCGAGACAGCCTTTTGATAAACCTGAACCATGTCTAAAGAAATCAACGATCATCTGGACGTAACTCCCGAAGCTGCTGATCTATGGAAATCAACAAATGAAGTAACTTCACTTTGTCAAAAGTACCTACCCCTGCAATATCGGTATTCACTGCTTTAGCAATCTGATTCACATTGTTGCCAATCCGACCAAGCTCTAAAATTAATGCTCGCTCTGTCTTGCTATACGAAGATTCAACAACCTTTGTTGCTTTAATTTTTTGGTCATCTTCTGCTTTGGAATTATGAATTTTAGTCGCTTTCTCTACTGCTGCTTGTCTAAGCAACTTTGCAATCGAACCATAAGGATTATTGGAATCGAGCAATTGATATTCTGATTCTGAAAGTCTGACTTTAAAGGTTCGTTCTCGAACTGCTTTGCTCTGTTTGTTTTCTTGTTCCTGTCCTGACATTTCAATCTACCCTGCTTTGGCTTTTGTAAGCTTTAAATTGGAAAATCTTTGATTTTTCTGTTTAAAGCTTTTCGGGGGTATCGGGGGTGAAGCCCCTGATCAAGGTCACAGACTATCACTGTTTAACGAAGTTAAATAGGGGTAGCTGTGTATCCTTGCTTATTTAAAAATGGACGAGTGAAATTCAATAAAAACTAATCAAATGACACGGTATATAAACTCTAGTAGGTATTGGCATGAATCTTGTAAAAACAAATGCGCTCAACTCTTTCTCACCGTCCCCACATCCCTCGCTTTGCTCGGGCTGATGGTGAACGTTGAGAGAGTTTCGGCAATACTTTCCCTAAGAGGCTTTGATTTAAAAAAATCAAATATCCTCTTAAGTATTGCCGATTAACCTGTAATTGGGCTGACGGAGCCACGCATCGGTCGTATCCGCACATGGTTTTGCTGACCATGCAGACAAGGACTAAAGGTTTTGCACCTTCTCCCACGCGCTCCCTGTCGAAGTATGGTGGTATCTCTGCGAGGATTACTCCAACATGCAACTTAACCAACCTATACAACTACTTCCAACGCTCCGCCTATGTGAGATCCCCTGTAAGCGGTTTAGCCTTGCGACTATCGCTACGATGCACCAGTGACACTTATTCCCTCCACATGCAACGCATATCTTCCTTAAAAAAGGCGCACAGAAGTAGATAAAGCTCGACCGTTAGGTGCTTATTTGATGATTTAAACTGCTGAATTAACGAAGGACTTCAAATTGAGGCTTGTCAAACTGTTCTAATTCTTTAAAATAGATAGTGGTACTAGCCTTTAAGGTGAATATCAGTATGAGTTGCAAGCTCTGCCGATCTTTCGTTAATTGATGTTGCAAGCATCAAATAACTGTACCCATCGAATTTAAAACTAATGGACAGATTTCGCAAGAGACCTGTCCATTATTTTTTTTGATTACACCTAAGAATTAAGCTGAAACTCCTATTCTTTGGACTATTAATGTCAAAACTTCCTAGATTTCATAACAAGCACATCGAAAAACGTAAGTATTCAAATAGCCTCCTAGCCAAATCTATTTCTTCTAAAGTACGTTTCTCTAATAAAACATTTTTTAATGTTAATTTGAGAGGATCCCGCCTACGATCATGTTCATTCAAAAATATAAAAATTGTTTTATCTGATTTTTCAGGAGTAATCTTAAATAAGAATAGGTTTACGAATGTTCACTTCAAAAAGTGCGTATTTTATGCTGCTATTTTTAGAGATTGTCGCTTTAAAAATTGCACATTTGAAAAATGCATTTTTATTAATACAAATACAGAAAGCCTAAATCACTCGATATTAGACTGTTCTAAAAAATATAATTTTTACGAAATGAAAATTCCTGATGACTTAAAAGATCAACTAACAGAATATAGAAATATTCCAATACTGCAAAAAAACCGTTTACTTCATCTAAAAGGGGGAAGAATCAATACCGCAACCTTATTCATTCTCCTATCCAAAATATCCAAATACAAGCTGCTAAATGGTCTTAAAAAAATTTATATTGAGGAACAAAGTAAAGTAAAAATACTTAGCACTTTCAAACTCCTTGAAGAAATAAAGAACCTAGTTGACACTAACACCGCATTCAAACAGAATAATGGTGCTCTGCCCCATCCAATCGAAAGGTTGGATAGTTAAGACAATCACTGGGAGCTCACTATTGGATGTAACAATTCAATTAATAGTCTAATTACTGACATTCTGGGAGGGCTTACTATGTTAGGCCGCATGGACACAACGCAGGTCGCATTGATACACCAAATTCTAGCTGCGGCAGATGAGCGAAATCTGCCGCTCTGGATCGGTGGGGGCTGGGCGATCGATGCACGGCTAGGGCGTGTAACACGCAAGCACGATGATATTGATCTGACTTTTCCCGGCGAGAGGCGCGGCGAGCTCGAGGCAATAGTTGAAATGCTCGGCGGGCGCGTCACGGAGGAGTTGGACTATGGATTCTTAGCGGAGATCGGGGATGAGTTACTTGACTGCGAACCTGCTTGGTGGGCAGACGAAGCGTATGAAATCGCGGAGGCTCCGCAGGGCTCGTGCCCAGAGGCGGCTGAGGGTGTCATCGCCGGGCGGCCAGTCCGTTGTAACAGCTGGGAGGCGATCATCTGGGATTACTTTTACTATGCCGATGAAGTACCACCAGTGGACTGGCCTACAAAGCACATAGAGTCCTACAGGTTCGCATGCACCTCACTCGGGGCGGAAAAGGTTGAGGTCTTGCGTGCCGCTTTCAGGTCGCGATATGCGGCCTAACAATTCGTCCAAGCCGACGCCGCTTTGCGGCGCGGCTTAACTCAGGTGTTAGGAAACACTGCTACCGTTATCGGATTTACTGCTTTA